>CAMQSH010000267.1 GCA_947036575.1 uncultured Brevinema sp.
TTTAATCGTTCTTTTAATTTTTTTTCAAAGCCACTATCTTGAGGATTATAAAAAGATACAGGTGTAGAAGTATACTCTTGTTCCACAAAATTTTCTGGAAAATCATGAGGATATTTGTAGTCTATACCTCGTCCTAATGCTTGAGCACCACTATAGTGATTATCCCTTATTGCAGGTGGAATAGAATATATATTACCTGCTCTAATACTTGCAATAGCATTATTAATAGATAAGATAGAATTACTTTTGGGGAGACCTGCTAATAATAAAGTAGCATGAGATAATAACAAATTACCTTCAGGGAATCCTATTCTTTCAAAAGCATCAGCACAAGACTGTACAATAGTAATAGCTTCTGGGTAGGCTAATCCTACATCTTCCACAGCTGAAATCAATAGTCTTCTAAAAATAAATCGAGGATCTTCTCCCGAATCTATCATCAAAGCCAAATAATATAAAGAAGCATCTGGATCACTCCCTCTAATGCTTTTTATAAAAGCAGATATTACATCATAATGTCCACTTTCATTATCATAGACAGCGTCTTTTTTTTGAATGATATTAGTGATATCGTCTTTGGTAATATTATAATCACCTATACTCTTGGACAAAACCACTGTTTCTAAAATAGTAAGCATATTACGAGGATCAGACGCAAACTGTACTAAATTTTCTGTCGCTTCTTCTTCTATAGATACCTTTAATTCTTGTAAAAGAGAATCTTCAGCAATAGCTCTTTTTAAGATTTTTTTGAGATCTTCTTTTGGGAGAGGAAATAATTCAAGGATAAGAATACGAGAACGAAGTGCTGGTTGTAAAGCAAAATAAGGATTTTCTGTAGTAGCTCCAATAAGAATAATCAATCCTGATTCTATAGCATTGAGAAAAACATCTTGCTTGGGTCTGGTTAATCGGTGTATCTCATCTATAAATAACACTGTTTTTTTAGAAACATTTGCATTAATTTGAGCTTTTTGAGTTATTTGCTTGATATCATCACTACTAAGTGTCAAAGCATTAACAGAAATACAATCTGCATCGATAAGATCAGCAATAATCCTCACTAATCCTGTTTTTCCAGAGGCTGGAGGACCATAAAGAATCATTGATTGTACAATTTTTTTTTCAGCCATCATTGATATTGCTTTATTAGGGCCTACAAGATGTTTTTGACCTTCATATTGAGAGAAATCACGAGGTGCACACCTTTTAGCTAAAGGAATGTACATAGAATCTCCAAAAAGACTCATTTATTTAATACGCTCATCAAAGATGTTTTGTTTATATTCTGCATCTTTACTCCAAGCATTAAAATAGTGCATAGAAAAAATATTAGGCGCTTGTTTGTATAGTTCTTTCCAGATGAGAATTAATAGTTCTCGAATTTCCCATTGAGCAGGTTTTGAAACTCTCATATCAATAACATGCAACCACTCTCTAAAATTAGTAGTCATTACCAAAGTCGTACTTGCTGCATTAGGAAGAATAAAACGAGCATCTTCTTTTTTTATTCCTAGCTTAATCAATGCCAAATATTGTTCATTTAAAGTTTTCATAATTTCTTGATAACTAGCATTAGCTTCTGGATTTTGTTCTATAGATGGAGGAGTTACAAAAGTAAAATCGCCTTCATTAACATAACGTTGAGAACGCTGTGAAAAAGAACTCATTCTATGTCTTACAATTTGATGAGATGCAGTACGACTAATACCATCAATTTTAAAACTAGCAGAACTGTGTTCAAAAATTGAAAGGTGCCCAGATCTGAGTAAAGAAGGAAGCATTCTCTCTCTGCTAGTGTCTGTTGTTTTATCATTGGAATCATAACAAACTCTAGCCCCTATTTCACAAGATCCTTCAGCATCAGGAGAGATATAAATAAGTTCTACATTCATGTTTTAGCCTCTATTTTTATAAAATTATTACTCATATTATAAAGATAATATCCAAAAATAGCTATTATTTTTAATTCATTTTTATAAACAAATACAAATATATATATAGAATCTCTTCAAAATAATTAATAAATATGTTATATTAATATAATAGAACATATACTATTAATATCAAAGGAAGTATTTTGTGTTTATTTATAAATTGATAGGGATTTTATTAATTAGTTCACCTATTACCGTAGTTACAACCTATAGTTATTTTCCTTATTCTTATTTGGGACTTACTCTATATTTTTTAGCTACTATTTTTTCTCATAAAGAATATCCCCCTATTATAGACTTACTACTTTGGATTTTTTGTTCTTTATGTATTCTCACCAAAAAACCAATAAGCTATCAAATAGGTCTAACCTTATTTATGATTTATCATTATATTATTGCCTATATCTATTCCCTATCTAAGCTTACACCTTTATTAATATGGCTTGGAATAGTTTTTAGTGGTTTTTCTTTAGTATTTACCTTACAACTACCCGTCCTTCAGATAATCAATTCCTTATTACTTGTACTCATAATGGGTATTAACTATAAAAAAAATAAAAAAAAACCAAAGAAATCCCCAATTTTTGGTTCGGATACAGAGGAATATTATACTACCCTTGAAACACTAATTCCTTTAAAAAATATAGAAGATACAGAAAGTCTTACTCAGGAGCTAGATTATGTTATCCCCCTCAAAGATAAAGAGTAGAGCTCTTGCTCTTTTCTTATTATTTACTTTTTTTAATTCTCTAACTTTACCTGCCTTTGGATTTTATTCTCAATTTATTGTTCCAGCACATGAACATGAAGAAAATTTCTTAAAAAATATAGATAATACTACAGATATTCTGAGTGCATTAATTGCTAGTGATGTTGAACCTCAAAATTATTCTTTTTATGCCTCTGAGATAGAACGTTGGAAAAAAGAAATCGAAGAAAGTCTCCCTAACGGTCATACACAACACCAAATAGCACAAGCTATTGGATATTATTTACATGATAAGGTTTACGAAGCTTACAAATTATCAGCGACAACACTTAAAGAAATCTTTGAAACAGGGCATTTCAATTGTCTTTCGGGAACAATATT
>CAMQSH010000268.1 GCA_947036575.1 uncultured Brevinema sp.
ACATTACTTCCTCTTTGGGAAACTTTGAAAAACTGATCCAGTTTTGAGTTTACTGAACTATTCACCATAAAGATACTCCTTGTTGTCCGCTATTTATATTTTTATAATAGGGAAACGACTCTTTACTAATTGTTGATAACTGCTATTTTCTACATATTTGATGACATCTTCTAATAATTGATTCTCATCTAGCATTAGAATAGTTTTTTCTTTCATCACCCATACTCCGTCAATAATACTAGACTCAACATTTTCTGAAGACATGGTATAAACAATATTCGCAATAGGATCATACATAGGAAGGCTGTGAATAGACTGAGCATTTAAGATTATCAAATCTGCTTTTTTACCAAGTTCCAAGCTTCCTATTTCATTTTCTCTCAAGGCACATTTTGCAGCGTTTTTGGTAACCATTTTAACGATCTCTTCTGAAGGCATAGTAAGAGGATCTAAAAGTCTACCTTTATGAATCATCGCTGTTAAATACATATCTCTCATCAAATCCATTCTATTATTAGAAGGAGCACCATCTGTTCCTATAGATACATCTATTCCTTTTGCTATCATTTCTGGGATTTTAGCAAAACCTAAGCACACTTTCATCGCTGCTGCAGGATTATGAGAAACTTTAACATCGTGATCTCTAAAAAGATCTACTTCTCTATCATCAAGCCATACGGTATGAACAGCCAAAAAATTATGATCTAGTACCCCTAATTTGTGGAGATGATCTACGGTAGAAAAAGAATTTCTTGTTTCTTGCACATATTGATTTTCATAAGAAATTTCTGCTACGTGCATACTAATTCCTGTTTTATAATGATCTGCTAATTGCTTAGTTTTTTGGATTAGCAGATCTGAATTATTAAAGATTGTTCTTAAACCAAACCAAATATTGATTCGTTGGTTATGAGTGTTATTAAATTTTTCGAACAAATTACATTGTGTTTGTAATTCTTGATCTGTTGTTTTGTTCCATATTGCAGGAAGTCCATCCCCTTGATCCATCACCGATTTACAAAGATTCGCTCTAAGTCCTGTCTTGGCTACGGCATCTACCATTGTATCAACATGTTGACCGCCAGCTTCAACAAAAGTCGTTACCCCAGATTTGATTAATTCCACACAACAAGCTAAAGAAGATAAATAATTAGCTTCCTTAGAAAGTGAGCTTTCATAAGGCCAAATACGCCCACGAAGCCAAGTCAATAAATCTACGTCATCTGCCAAACCTCTTCCTAATTGTTGTGACAAATGAACATGAGTATTAATCAAACCTGGTAAAATGATTTTTCCTTGAGCATTATAAATTTCTGTGTCTTTGGTAATTAAATCTTCTGGGACTTTGCCTATCGCTTGAATAATGTTTCCGTCTATGAGGAGTGACCCCCCATCGTAAATTTCATTTTTTGCATTCATCGTAATAATAAAAGCATTTTTTATTAATATTTTACTCATTCTTTTTTCCTATTTTTTATATTAAAATTAAATTAATGAAAGATAAAAGCCCTATAACCCATAAGGTAAAAGGAACTTTATAATATTCTTTGGATAAGACATGGATTAAAATATAAATAATAAACCCAAAACTAAGCCCTATGCTAATACTATAAGTCAAAGGCATGAGGATAATTGTGACAAAAGACGGAAAGGCTATTTTCATATTTGAAAAATCCAGTTGAGTGATGACTTTAAACATAAAAACACCCACTATTACTAAAGCAGGTGCTGCGGCAAAAATAGGGACAATAGCAACAATAGGTGTAAACAATAAAGCTACAATAAAAAGGAGTCCTGTGATAACAGAGGCTAAGCCTGTTCGAGCTCCAGCTGCGATACCAGTAGCAGATTCTCCAAAAGTAGTTACTGTACTTGTTCCCAATGTAGCACCTACAAGTGTAGCACTAACATCAGCGTAAAGCATTTTTCCTAAATTTTGTACCTCTCCATCTTTGGTTTCTAAGCCTATTTGCTTACTACAAGCAAGTAAAAAAGCTAAAGAATCAAACATATCTATAAACATAAAAGAGAATATTGCTCCAATGAGAGACCATTTTAATGCTCCAAAAATATCTAATTTGAAAGCGATAGGCTCTATACTAGGTGGCATAGAAATTAAAGAAGTTGGTATTTCTACCAACCCAAATATCATACTCATTATTGTTGTTACTAAGATACCTATTAGAATTCCACCTTTAACTTGTTTGACTTCAAGAATAATCATTAATATTAATCCAAGTAAGGAAAGGATAACAGGAAGAGTAAAATCCCCTAAAGCTACTAGCGTAGCTTCATTCGCTACAATAATATTCATACTCTTAAGTCCTATAAAAGTGATGAAAAGCCCTATCCCCGCTGTAGAAGAAATAATCAAAGAAGGGGGAATTGCTTGAGCAATTTTTTGTCTAATACCAGATAAGGATAATGCCATAAAAACAAGCCCAGAAAGAAATACTACTCCAAGAGCAGACTCCCAAGATATCCCTTGCCCCATTACTAAGGTAAAAGTAAAAAAGGCATTTAAGCCCATACCTGGTGCTAATGCAATAGGCATATTTGCCATCAAAGCAATTAAGAATGTTCCCAAAGCACTTACTAAACAAGTAACAGTAATCAATGCTCCTTTATCCATCCCTGTAAGTGACAAAATAGAAGGATTAACAAAAATAATATAAGACATCGTTAAAAAGGTAGTAAGCCCTCCTATGATCTCTTGCCTAACAGAACTTCCTCTTTGAGAAATATTAAAAAATCGATCTAATTTTGAGTTTAAAGTATTATCCATAAAGATACTCCTTAAAATAGGTTTTATTTTGAATTTTAGTAGACAGATCCAGACACATAAAATAGATAAAGAAATACCAAAAGAGCATCATATGAAGTATATGACATTAAGGACAAAAGATAAATTTAATATACATTAATATATATTAATATGAGAAAACAAGTGTGCTTTTGAAAGAAGGGTAAACTTTATACTATTATAGCGTCCCATTTAAGGTGGATC
>CAMQSH010000269.1 GCA_947036575.1 uncultured Brevinema sp.
TAGTACCATTGTGATATATTGATTCTGCTTTAGTACTATCACTACAAGATATAGCTAATAAACTAAACAAAATTAAAAACAAATTTTTCATTAAAAACCTCTATATTTTTTATGTATTATATACTAAAATTACAAATATAGCAAGGAATCAAAAAAAAGCCTAAACAAATATTGCTTAGACTTTTTTAAGTTTTTTAATGAAATTAATTTAGCTTTTTACACGCTCAATATATCTATCATCTCTCGTGTCGACTTTTATAATTTCGCCGACATTAACAAATAAAGGAACTTGTATCACAGCACCAGTTTCTAAAGTTGCAGGTTTTGACCCACCACTAACTGTATCTCCCTTAAGTCCAGGGTCTGTTTCTGTAATTTGTAGTTCAACAAACATTGGAGTATCAACAGCAATGACTTCATCTTGATAGATTTTTAAATCTACTAAACCTTGTTCTTTTAAATACAAAACGACATCACCAACAATATTACTTGGTACTGAATATTGATCGTAAGTTTCTTGATCCATAAAAATAAAATCTGTACCATCTTTATAAAGAAATTGAGCCTCTCTATTATCAACACGAGCTTGTTCTATAGAATCTCCACCACGAAATACTCTATCAAGCATATTGCCTTTAATAATATTTCTTAGTTTTGTTCTCATTACTGCGCCACCCTTACCAGGCTTATGATGCTGACACCAAGCTACATACCATAGTTGGTTTTCAAAATTTAAAATCATTCCTTTTTTAATATCGTCGTAATTCATCCTAGCCTCTCACTATATGTTATTTGTTTTTATTTTCTAAAATTTGTTTTAATAAAACATTTTGTTGTTTTAATAGAGTGTTTTGTTCTTTTGTATTATCAGCTATTTGAACTATTTTTAGAAACACAAAAGTGTTTAAAAATGTTGGCAATAACAACATTGTTGGGATCATTATAGATAACATTACCCAAGTTTCTTTTTTTCGCCAATTTATCAAACTAACAAGTTGTTCTGTAAAATTATTAATAATAAAATAAGTCAATCCTATACATAAAAAAATAAAAAACAAAGTTTTTGTCCAAGAATTAAAAAAGATTGTTGTAAGTATTTTTTTCATTAATTAAATCTCTCTCTTTTAGTCTGTCTAATAAGTGTAGTTGTCATAATATATAACAAATAAGTTGAATAAACAATTAATAAATATGTTGTCACAAATAATAAATATCCTTGTATTACAAAAGTATAGAAAGAATTAATTCCTTGTTCCAATATTTGAAACATAAACAGATAATCCCTATTCATTTGATATATAGTAATCAATCCATAGTTAATCACTCGTAAAATACTAATACTAAATATCCAGTATACTAAAAATTTGATATATTTACTACTTTGTATTTTAGCAATCCGAAAAGTATTAAAATCTAATTTATCTTTTAATATTATATATACTATTCCTGTAAATAGTCCTAAACATAAGGCAAAAACAGGAGTACAATATATAAATAAATAATCTACACTATCTTTAAAATTCATATATACATTAAATACTGTATTCATATACAATACTGGTATTATCAACTCACCAATATAAGCAATTGAAAAATAAATAAATTTTACTCCTTCAAAAAAAAGTAATAGAATAAATATAAAAATAAAAAATTTATATATTTTTTTCATTAAAAATCATACTTACAATCTGTTAGTACCTCAAATTTATCATGTCTCATTACAACGACATCTTCTAATCTAATACCACCTAAGCCTGGTAAATAAATTCCTGGCTCTATAGTAAGTACCATATTTTCAATAATAGGTTTATCCCATACTGTATTTAATCTAGGATTTTCATGGATTTCTATACCAAGTGCATGTCCTAGACCATGTCCAAAATAATCTCCATAACCTTTTTGTGTTATGTAATCTCGAGCCATAGCATCAATTTCTTTTCCTGTCATTCCACAACGAGCATTTTCTTCTACTAATTTTGTAGCATCTTCTACAATCTCTCTAATTTCAGCTAACTTAGGATCAATATTTCCTATTTGCAGAACACGACTAAAATCAGAACAATAATGATCTTTAACAATTCCAAAATCAAATTGGACTACATCTCCATCATTAATAATCTTGTTACTTGCCGCTCCATGAGGTAAAGAGGACCTTTCTCCAGAAGCAATAATAGTATTGAAGGCCATCGCCTCCGCACCTTGTTTTTTACAGTAATATTCTAATTCAGCAGCTACTTCTAGCTCTGTTAATCCTGGCTTTATAACACCTTGAATATAGAGAAATGCTGCTTGAGTAATAAGTAAGTTTTGTTTGATAGTTTCAATTTCTGTTTCATCTTTGATACTTCTTAGATTAAAGAGCATAAGATCCTGAGTTGCTTGAGTATCCTGAGGTAAAGCTGAAACCATAGACTTACCAATGAGATAAGACATACTATCTGGAGTAAATTTTAAAAATTTAATATTTTCTTTTATTAAAATATTTTTAAGAGCTTGTTCAAAAGAAAATGTGACACTAATCTCCTCTACTGAGAGAGTAATTTGTGCTTGTTCTCCTATTTGAGTTAAATAACGCCCATCTGTAAATAAATAAATAATCTCAGAACAAACTAACAGGTGATTATTACTACCTGTACAACCTGTCAAATAATAGATATCAGCAGGATTTACTGTTAAAAATGCCGTATTAGCGTCTAATAATGTTTGCAATTGTATAATTCTTTTTTCAAAAATAGGCTTTTTTATTGTTTTCTTATGCATATGAAACTCCTTAATGAATCGATCATAGTTTAAGAGATATATTTCACTATTATACTCTATTTTAAAATAACAATCAAGTTTTATCTCATTTATCAAAATATACACACGTATACAAGATAAAATCAAAATTAATCTATTAAAACATTTTAGATATAAATATATAGAATCCGATAGCTATAAAGTAAAATTTAAAAATTTGAGGCCCCTATGACAAAATGGTATGTTTTATTTATCTTTTTTATT
>CAMQSH010000270.1 GCA_947036575.1 uncultured Brevinema sp.
CTGTTTGATTTTGCAGAGGATATGAATAGAATATAACGATGTTTGTAGCAAAAAAAACAAGATAACGACGGACATTTTACAATTTAATTACTTTAATTAGTCTTTAAAGCTCCATTAATAGATAATACCTATTTTTGGAGCTTTTTTTAATTACTCTTTAATTCACTAACCTGCGACATCACATCTATAGTATTACAAATAATTTTAATAGTCTTTTAATCCCCTAAAAACGGGAGTTTATAGCTATTTTATATTCTCATTACTCATATATTTTCACGAGTTTTATTGATTTAACGGACGACATAATTGTTTTTAATACAATTATACTCAATAACCACGGACATTGTAGTTCTTACCTAGGTATAGAGCGTTTTATCATTATAGTAATCAGTATTCTTATCCAACGTTCTGAGATCTTAAATTGTTCAGATATTTCTTTATAAGACTTCTTCTTTTTGTATAATTGTAGTATTTCTTCATTTCTTAATAAGCGTTCCGCACTATTTTTACTAGGAATATATATACTTGATTGATTAAAAGAATGTAGCAGAGCTAGCACTTTTACACGCCCTGTGTTGGGCGATATTTGATCTATAGTATTTATTAGATCGAGTATTTTGAATTGTTTTTGATGCAATATCAAGGGCTTCTCTATGTTCGTCTCTTGTAAAATCAAGCCCTCTGGGAATATAAGGGACATGAATAAATCGTTGTTCACTTTCTTCATTTTCTGACTCCTCGGTGTGTTTTATTGTCCACCTATTCATTTCTTCTATGACGGCTAAAAACTCTTCATCACTGTCTGTTATTTCTCTGATAAAATTTAGGATATTTATTGATGTGTCCATACAATTACCCTGTTTTTTTATTATATCTTTGAAGAGCATTTATGATGGTTATTGCTTCTTGTTTGGATAGATCTTGTAAAGTACTAATTTTCTTTTTAATGATTTTAGAACAAAAAGCAAGGACATCAGTAACTGTATTTTTCCCTAAAGGGCGTCCCTGAGAAAGAAAGATGATAAAGTTCTCTTGTTTTAAGGAGAGAGCATTTTTTCTTTTCATAGAAAAAACCTGATGATTAAGGAGGGAGATGAGTTCTTTTTGTTGGATAAGAGATAGGTCTTTACTAGAGTTTACAGAGTAATTATCTTGTAATAAAGCCCTATATGTTTCATCTGATAAAGCCAGCTTGTTTTTTAGAATATGAATAGTTGCTAAGTTTTTGTTTTTCATAGATACCAACCTTTGCTGGCACAAAAAAAAAGTACCAGCGTTTATTCCACATATGTGGTTAGACTGGTACTCTATAACTTATTATAGCATATCTATATATTTTAAGCAAGAATATTTTTTTATAAATTTTCCGTTTTTATTTCTATATAGAAGGTATCCTTTTCTTTTCTGCTGACTCCGATTTTGGCTAGAGCCTCGTTGCCCCAGCTGGCAAGAGCTGATTTTTTGACTGTTTCTTTCTTATCAATACATTCGTAACGCCCTTGCAATCTAAGAGCGTCTAGTATAGAAGCCATTTTAGAATTAGGAATAGAAACTTCATTGCTTTTTCTAAATCCAATTGTTATTAAAGGAAGCTCCATACTTCTTTTTTCTCCTTTAATAAGGACTTCTTTATTTTCTGTTACATAAGCTTGTATCATGGTAAAAAGAGCCGTTTTCACTGCTTTATTAGAAGCATTTTTAATATCATACTTGCTCTTAATTCTGTCGATTTCTTTGTTCATCTCAATTTCGGATTGATCCAGCTCTCGAGACAATTTAGCATAGTAATTTCCTGACTCTTTTAATCCTTCTATGCTTGTTATTTCGTTAATTTCTTTCATTCTATTTCTCCTATTATTATTCCTAATTGATTCGTTCACAAAAATCTAAATCAATATATTGAAAACTTACATTTTCTTTATCAGGTCTAAAAAAGCCCATAACACTTTTACAAATTGGCAATTCAATATCTTTTAGAAGTTCTTCTGTTATAGGCACTTCTTGGTTTAGTCCAAAGCACAAATCCGCTGTTTCCAATTGAGTTTTATATAACATGGCAGACTGGCTTTTATACACATCCATTCCACTAACAGGAGAGTCTGCTAAGTCTCTGGGGACTTTTGCAAGATATTCTCCTAATGGAATATTTTCTTCATTAGATGATTTGGTAAGTACAATTCTCCAAAAACAGGTCACCCCTAAATGAGGTTGGATTAATTTAAATTCAATATTTGCTATGTTTTCACTCATTTTACTTCTCCTCCAAATAAATTAGTATCGTTATCAATTTGTTCGAATTGTGAAACCTTAATTTCTAGGGCTGTGTGCTTATCCTTATAGGTATTCATGTGAGATCCTATAATTTCTAAGGAATCTCCAAGCTTGATTTTACGATTTATAACAAGTTTTTCTAACTCTTCTGCTTTATTACCCACAAGGGGTGTTCCTACCATAAATGGTACAAGGAATATAAATACCTCTCTTGGCTTTAGCCCTAAAGGGTGCTTCGCTAGAGTTTGGCAGGGACAGTACAAAATATAGGTACATCCTTTAGGGAAAAGATGCAAGCCCTGTGGTTCCATATCTTAAGCTATCAAGCTTTAGGAACACCCTTTAGGGTTCAATTTTACCTGTTATTTTTAATGTAGAGGTCAGAACTATCGACAAGGACACCATAGAATCTATCTTTACAAGAATGGTAACGACCTTTGAAAAAGCTGTTAATAAACACGTCAAAGTTCCTATAACTCAAAATCAATTTAATGCTCTTGTTTCCTTTGCCTACAATGTGGGTATTGGCAATGCTAAAAAGGGTTTTAGATCATCAAGTTTATTAAAAAATATCAACAAAGGACAAGCCAACAATACAGAAGTTATTACTTGGTGCTTTAATCAGTGGACTAAAGCTGGTGGAAAAATAGGAGTCCTCGCAAAACGCCGAAAACAAGAAACGAACTTTTATTTCAAAGAAGCCTAAGATGAAAAGTGTTTTTTATT
>CAMQSH010000271.1 GCA_947036575.1 uncultured Brevinema sp.
AAATTTCTTTATCTTATATAGATCTTGAAGAAGTAAAAAGAATAGTATAGGAGTAGGATAATGGAAGAAATGACAATTTTAGAAGTATCTACAGAAAACTTTTTAACTAGCATGAAAGAATTAGAAAAGTTATTTGCAACTACTCCTAAGCATAAGATCAAAGAAGAATTAGGAATAGTAAAGTATGAAAGAATAGTAGCTATCCTAGAATATGTAAATATAAGAACAACAAATATTGCTCAGTCCTTAAAAGATGATATTCGAGGGGATCTCCTAGAAGAGAAGAACAGCTTTTTCTTCACGCTTAAAGATGATATTAAACTAAAAAAACAAAAAGAAGCTGATGAAAATATTTCTAAGATTCTCGAACTAGTAGAAGTTAGTGGAGTAGAGATAAAAAGAAGTTCTGTAATAACATACTCAAAGCTACAAGAAGAAAAAGAAGCTGAAGAAAAAATCTCTACAAATAAAATTCTTGCACAAGCTAGAAAACAACTTAGTCTTGATGACTATCTCAAGCTAAGAAAACAGTTTGTAGAAGAAGGCTGGATTAAAATAGAAGAGGATAAAGATATTAATTTAGTGGAAGAAGCTTTGAAAACAACAGGACAACAACTTAATAGTATTTTAGATAAATCTACGGAGTCGTAATATGATTTATAAGATAGCAATATTAATAGTCCTTATATTTTTGTCAGGTCAACAATTTTATTATTTGGAATCTTATAGCCTGCTAGAAAGTATAAATATAAAAGTAGATTTTATAATGCTACTGATAGTTATTAAATGGTTTTTTAAATAATAGGAGTTTGATATGAGCAGAAGAATTCAAAACATCATGTTTGATAAGTCGGTTCAGAAGTATTCAAAGCAGATACTCATAAAAACCTACAAATTTTTTAATATGAAAATAAAAGATGTAAGGGAATCTCATATCACAATGGCTTTAAGACAGGGTGCTTTTGAAAAAATTATTTATACAGATGAGTATAATGGAGCAGTAAAATGAAAAAGCTAGACGAACAAACAATAAAGTTTTTTGAAGATGAAAGTAAAAAAATAGAATGTAAATTTTTTATTAATGAAGAAAGAACTTATTTAAGTATAGATGGTTTTTTATTCAAAGAAGATAGAATACCCTTTACATTAGAACATAGAATAGATGCTACAGAGAATGAAATAACTAATATATCTAGTAAGGGAACTAGTATAAAAAAACACAAAGAATGGATAGATTTTAAGTATTTCTTTGCAATGGTAAAACATACTCAAAACTTTTAAGGATAGTAAAATGAAAGAATATGTATATATGGTAGTTTTAGATCTTAGTGTAAAGGGAACTTTTATAGGTAAATGGAAAAGTCTTAACAATATATTTACAACTGAAATTCTAGCACAGGAATGTTTAGACAAAAAAACAGATCCCTTTTTTCCTTTAGTTATCCGTAAAATAGAAGTAGATAAGGTACAGTAGCATGAGTAAATATTTTTCACAGAGCAGTATGAAATTTGAAGACACATTTTTTTATATTAATTATAAAGATAAAAACAACAATATTATTTCTGAAGAAGGATTGTATTGTTATGCTAAAGATGATCTAGAAGACTTAGTGATGACTAGTGTAAAAGATTTTATAGAATTTATTAAAAAAAGTCCTAGATATAGAGGAAATAAAAATATATATAGAATAGAAGTTATACCACAAGCTCATTGTGTAGAGCGTGGAATTTATATGATCCATAAAATAGAAGCAGATAAGGAGCAGTAGCATGAATGTAATAATAATAATATTAGCTATACCTCTTCTTGGATTACTTCTATTAGAATTACTAGCGAGATTCGGAATTAATTTTATAAAAGAACTTGTAAAGATTAGAAAAAATAGAAGTAAGTAGGCTGCTAAAATGGTAGATCTTCAAAGACGTATTGTAAATATAATAGAGCATAAAGAATTTATGAGAATAGATTTTGATGAGAGAAACGAACTCATAGAGGTATTTCATGTGTTAGAGCATCAAATAAAATTAAATTCATTGTTTCCTTTTTATAATATAGAAGTCTTTGAAATATTTGTAGCGAGTTTAGAAAAGCAAATAAGGAAGTGATGAGATGGATATAATAGCAAGTATACACGATAAATGGTTTCAATTAATTAAGAGTGGGGAGAAGACTATTGAGGTTAGAAAGACTCTCCCTAAAAGACTTGTAGAAAAAGAAAACCATTATATATATTGGTATAATACAAAAACTAAAAAAATAGAAGGTAAAAGTAGATTGGCTTGTATAGAGAGTCTAAATGAGGATTCTTTATATGAAAGTGATTACGAGTATTCTTGCCTTTCTATAGAAGAAATTCAAGAATATGTAGGTGGCACTAGCCATATTCCAAATATTTATTTTTGGTACTTAGGAGACTTTGAACCTTTAGATATAAAACTTCCTGAAAGTAAAAGACCACCACAGTCATGGTGTTATTATGATACTATATTTCATCCCCTTATTGCTATTAATCCAAATTTTAATAACAAAACAGATGAAGAATTAGATAAACAAGAAGAGGAGAAATAAAATGCAGTATATAGGAAAAACATCACAAGAAATAATAACTTGTACTTGTGGAAAGAATGAACTTTTATACAAGGGTACTACAACAAATCCTTATGTGGAAGGAGCGAAGGAACAATATTCTTATTGGTTCAAATGTCAAAACCCAAAATGCTTGAGACAGTTAAGCATAGATGAAGACTTTGAAGAGATCGTTGAGGAGTAGGCCATGAAATTTTATTTAGAATATCATATAGGTTGCTACGCAAAGAAAAGCCCTGAGTTTAATACAATAGAAGAGTGTATAGAGTTCTTTGAAAAAGTATGTAGTCAAAAAGACTTCCACAATTATAATTTTTACTATTATAAATATGATGAGTGGAGGGTGTTGTGAATCATAGCTTTAATATAGAATTGGCTAGTGCAGTAGGGATAGAAGGGGCAAT
>CAMQSH010000272.1 GCA_947036575.1 uncultured Brevinema sp.
TCATGAGTGAGCAGATCTTCTTGAAAGATCATCATTTTGTCCCCATCTCTTGTCAATGATGGAGTGGTAGCAATAAGTTGCTCAGGTAAATTAAAATCTAAAAAATATTTCAAGAATACTCCTTATCTATTAATTATTATGCATAAAATTTGTTACTTTGTCAAACAAATCATCTTTTGCTGGTTGTAAAAATGGATTGTGAGATGCATTCGGATAAGAAATATGCTCTGATTTAGGGTTTGGAACCCCTCCATTTAGATGATTATACCCATCTATAGATGTTTGAGGAGGCACCATATAATCTTGCTCTGATGTCACTAAAAGCATAGGTCTCGTAATTTTCGTAAGTCCAAAAACAGGATCTGTACTCAAATTTCTCTCATTTTCTCCATTATCTTCTAATTGTATTAGTACTTCTTGTAACTGAATTAACACAGATAAATCTTCTAATATATTATCTACCATAAGATCCCAAAAATGACTTTTAAGATATTCACTCATTTGACCACGTCCATGAGCTTTATCCCATGCATCAACATATTTAGCATGTGTTATATAAATATGAGCATTTATTTTTTTATGATTTTCATAAAAAAGTTTTGCTTCTCTCCAATATTTTTCCTCTTTTTTATCAAGTGGTTTTGTTAAATATTCTATGATATTATTTAACATCAAATCAGAAGCAATTTGATTAATCTGCTGCACATTAAAAGCTGGTTCTATAAACATAGATGCTTCTACTTTATCATTATATTGTGTTACATAAGCTCCACCCACCATACCACCATAACTATGCCCCATAACATAGATTTTTGTATTAGGTAGTTTAGCTTTTATAGAATTATAAACAACATCCATATCTTTTACAAATTGATTAATAGTGATGGAACTTTTATCACTATGACCTCTAGATCCACCCGCACCTCTTTGATCCCAAAAAAATATTGTATATTCTTTAGATAATTTTTGGAAAAAAGGCATGTGCGTATAAAATACAGAAGATAATCCTGGACCCCCATGAACAAAGAGAATCACTTTTTCTGTATCTGCCATCCCTAGAGTATATACAGGTAAATAGGCGTCACCTATCCGTACATAATAAACTTCTCTCTCTTTTGAATCTGAAGAAAGAGAACAAAAATTTAGTGCTAATACCAATGATAATAACATTAATTTTTTCATTTTTTACCCCTTTTTGCTGTGTCAAATCGATAGGATAAGTTTACTCCACCTAAGAATAAATTATTAAATTCTAAATTAAAAACATACTGCATTCTATAAGAAAAAACAAAGGTCAATTGTATAGGCACTTTATATTTTTTAGAAAAATCATAACCCATTCGAGAGCCTAATGAAAAAATTCCATAAGGAACTCCTGGGCTATTGTGAAACCCTTTTTCTTCAGAATAAATTTCTTCTGTAAAAAATTCTCCAACAACCCCCAACCCTTTTTCAATAGTAAAAATGAATCCTTTTTTAGTAATTATCCTATACTGTAATTCAAAAATAGAGCCAAACATTACAAAAGAAGGTTTATAAACAGCATTACCTCTGATATAAGTAAAAAGAGACGTTTTAAATGCTAAAGAATTAATCCCCTTTTCATAAAAAGGCACTATTAAATCTACATCAAAAGCAGGGTAAAAAAAATCCAAAACATAAGCAGTAATACCTAATTCTATATCACCAACTATCGTATTATTAGTATTTTCTTGTGTAAAATTATCTGCTGTACTAAAAATTAAGACTAACAATAATAATTTTTTTTTCATTTTTGCCTCTTTTTATATCTTTATTATATAATATATGTTATATATATATTATATAATAGTTATAATTAGTCTGTTTAACAAGATATTCAATATATTCCTTGATAAATTTTAATTTTATTGTTATTATTATATAGAGGGCTTTATGATCACTGTAGAAAAAAAAGAACTAAATGAAATAGAAATTCAAAACATTATTCAAGATATCTTAAAGGGAAATGTAAATGCTTTTGAACTTATATACGATACATATTACAAAATGGTTGCATCGATTATTAGACGTATTGTTAAACCCAATCTTGCAGAATTGGATAGTATTGTTAATGAAGCATTTTTAATTATCTTTAAGGGGCTAAAAGGATTTAAAGGAAACTCTAAATTTTCTACTTATATCTATAGAATTGTGTTAAATTTTGCTTTTAAAGTTTCTAAAAAAACGAATCGTGAAAAAAAATATTTTGTTGTGTTGGGAGATAATGCTGAAGAAAATGGTATAGAAACTATTGCTTCACCAATTCAGACAGAAGACATTATTATTGATAAAAATTTCTTAGAAAATGCTATAGGATCTCTTAACAAAGAACTTCAAGAAGCCGTTGATCTCTATTATTATGAACGATATTCTGTCAAAGAAATATCAGCTATTGTAGGCACAACAGAAACAGCTATTAAAAATCGTTTATATCAAGCAAGAAATAAAATAAAAAATGAATTAAAAAAGAGAGAAATACTATGAAAAGAGAAAAGTCCGAACCCTCTGTAGATAAAACTACAAGAGAAGATTTTATACTTGATACAGAATTGTTTGATTACTATAAAAAAAGCTTTAACCAATCACCTAATTTAAATTCTCTATCAAAAATAAAATTAATGAAAAAAATCCATGAACATCAGCAACATAAAAATTTAACATCTCTATTACTTACTTCTCTCTCTGTTGCTGCTATTATTGCTATATCTAGTTATTTATCTTCAGAATATATTATTGAATCTAAAATTGAAAGTAATATTTCTTTTATTGATTAATTATAAAATTATAGGGGTTAATTTTATATGATATATTATTAACAATAAGCTTTACCAAACCCTGATATTTAAAGATATTATACTATAATTTAAAACAAAAAAAGCCTCTTTAATTACTTAAAGAGGCTTTATTTATTCTATTTTTCTTTACGAACAATATCTTTAACTTTCATCAAACGAGCAAGATTAG
>CAMQSH010000273.1 GCA_947036575.1 uncultured Brevinema sp.
AAGTTTATTAAAATCTTTTGATAATATTATGTTTGAACAAACTAAAATTGATTATAAAACTTATTTTTTTATAGGTTTTTTATTAATTATTTTTAATACTATCAATAATAGTATCTTTCAAGGGACAACATCTACTATTTATCTAATACTTATAGCTTTGCCTTTATTGTTTTCTTTGTTTCCTATAGCAATTAATTTTTTGATTTATATTATTAATACAAGCACAGTCAAATCAAATAGTAAACGATATAAACATAACATTTTTTATTATTTAGATATATTTTCTTTGAATAAAAATGAATTTGAAGACATCTTAAATAAAGAATATAACATTAAAAATTTAACAAAATCTGATGAATATTTAATTGATCAGATTTTAATCAATGCTATCATCCTAAAAGCTAAAACAAATTGGCATAATTTATCTATGTTGTTAACTATTTTAATCTTCATTGAAATTTATGTACGATGGGTTTTTAGTATTGGTCTATTAAATAATTTATAAAAAATAATACGATAAGGATTTAATGTGGAATATAACATTTGGAATATTTTTATCAATATAAGTAGAAAGACTTTTCTAATATCAGGTATGATTTATTTTTTATTTGTTTTTATTTTAACAAGCTATTCTTTTAATAAAAATATATTTAGTATGATAAATTTTGAGGGACTATTTGCAACAATGGTATATGGGGCTTTTATACAAGCTTTTCATATTCAAGAATTTTTATTTACAAAACCCATTATCTTAGCTTTGTTCTATGCTACTCTTATTTTGACTGCTATAATCTGTAGAAATAATATAGGCGTGTTTAATATAGTGCTAGGGTATATCCTCATCACTTTTTTGATAATTCTCCCTGATCTCCTATGGCGAGTTCCTGTTTTTATTACAAAAACACTTCCGCAGTTGGGCATAGATCCTCGTGTAGTAGACAAAAATCTTATTCAATTCTCACTCTTATCCATAATAACTATTCCTGTGGGTTTTATAAACTTTTTTGCATGGACTATTAATTGGATCTTTGACTGGAAATAGAAACTAGATAATTAACATCGTTATATAAGGACTTAATATGGAAATTTTAGAAGCTATCTTAAAATATTTTACAGACAATTCAGCAACATTGATTAATATTATGCTTCCTATCCTCATTTCTTTTTTTGTTACCATGTTTTTTAGAAAAAAAGATAAAAAAGATAACGATGCTAGAAATCTCAGAGCAGAACTACGAGAATATTTTTTAACAAATTGTAAGCCTGTTATTGATGACATAGTTGATGACTCTAATCAAAAATTTAGGAAATATGTTTATCTAATAGATAAAAACGATGAACCTCTAAATAAAGAAGACAGGACTCTAAGTATAATTGAATTACAAAAATATTTTAAGAATCATCTTACATTAACATTTAAATTGCCTCAAAAATTTACTTCCTTACCAGAGTTTGCAAAAAATTTATCTCACAAAAAATATGAAAAGCGTTTTAATAACTATTTCTATATTATTAGTCATATTGCAATATTGTATAGTGAACTTATATATTTTCAAATAATGAATCCCTGTGGACAAAAAGAATCACTTATCAAAAGTTTGGCGAGCCTTATAATTAAAATTGATCTTATTCTTGAAGAATCAGAATTAATATTATTTAATAATAAATTTAATAAGGATAGAATGATTTTTCAAAATTATATAGATACTTTAGATAAAGCTGTTTTAGATACTGGATTGGATAACGCTAAAGATTTTTTATTTAATAGAGAAAAATTTAAGAAAACAGAGACTGAATAAATTATAAAAATATAGGAATGTAGAATTACTCTATAAAAATTCTGCATAAGAAGCCATATATTGTATTTTAAACCCTTTGGGCTAAAAAACTTCTATGGTTCTAAAGGAGCTAGAACATGTATATCAAAAATACGCCTAAAAAGAATATTAGAAATTTATTAAATGAGCTCTATCTTATTCCTAATTATCAGCGTCCTTATACATGGAATGAAGAGCAGTGTGATAAACTTTGGGAAGATATCATCGATGCTTTTGAGGATAATCCCAACTCAGAATATTTTTTGGGTACGGCTGTATTGATAGAGCATGACAGCTCTCCTACAATCTGGGAAGTTGTTGACGGTCAACAACGGCTCACGACTTTGTTGTTGTTAATCAGAGCATTGCTGGATCATGATATGAGTAATAGGGGTTTGTTTGAGATCCTAACCGTTCATAACAAACGCACCCGTGAACCCGAAGAAACTATTGTCAGACTCAAATCCGAAGTTATTCAAGAAGATTTTACCCTCCTTCAACAAGTTTTAAAAGATCCTTTAAAAGTAGAAAAACGAGATAAAAAGGCTAAGCTTTATAAAAATCATCAATCATTATCTCAGAAAATAACATCTTGGAATCAAAACAATCCCAATCAATTAAATCCTTTGGTGGATTTTTTACTGGAGCATGTGCAAATACTTTGTATAGAATGTACAGATCAGGAAAGTGCGCTTATTATCTTTCAAACTTTGAATAACAGAGGTTTGGCACTTAATGATACGGATATTCTCAAAGCCAAATTGTACGGTTATTTTAAAACCCAAGAAGAAAAAGACAAGTTTATCGCCGATTGGAATAATATAGAAGACAAAGAAATTTTATTTAGAATTTATATGCACATTCTAAGAGCGAAAAATGAAGACTTCAAGAATATTCCTCAATTGCGTAAGTATTTTGAAGATGCGATCATGAAAAAAAATCACAGTAAAGTTTTTGAAGACATCAAAAAAATATATTTGTTCCGTTGTTTTTTAGAAGCAGAGCTAGATTTTTGGTGGTATAACACTATCTCTTTGTTCCCTATTGATTTAATTGCTTATCCTTATCATACTTTTATGTTTAGATATGCTACTATCAAAGACAGTGAAGTGATTCTGCATGAAAAAGACAAAAAACTCCTCATACAAGTCATTCAAGATATG
>CAMQSH010000274.1 GCA_947036575.1 uncultured Brevinema sp.
CCCTCTAAAAGATAACTAATATTTTGAGATACAGCTGATTTATCAACATCAATAGAGACAGGGGAATTTGGAGAAATAATAGCTGTTCCAAAGTAATTTCTCGGTTTTTCTCCATAATATATTTCGTAAGAATCAATCAAACTATTAGGTAATGTTTTCCAAGAAATTTCTACAGATTTGTCTTTGGTTGAAACATTATTTATTGATATAATTCCGGGATCTGAAGTTTCTTTGAATCGTGCAAAAATATTTTGAATATAAAATTCTTCTTCTGTTGGTGTAGGGGGGGTATAATATTCAACACGCCATTGCAAATATTTTCCCATTGATTGAGAAGAGGGAAATTGTTTTTTCTCAGGATTGATGTAAACCCAAGGCAAATTAATAGTCCTTGTGTCGGGTAAAAAATATTGGTCATTAATTCTATAAGCAAGTCTATAATAAAAATTAGTGCTGGAGACTTCGAGATTCATTTCGTGTAGGGCTGAGATATTTTTTGAAATATTAAAGACATCTGTTTCAAAAAAGACCATTTTGTTGGGGGTATATTCCATAAAATTAGTAGTGGCATCTTTATAAATAATAAATTCATCAAGAGAAAAAACACCATTCTTTCCAATAGTGAGTGGTAAGTGTTCTGAATTAGCAAGGATAGGGGCTGGATGCAATCTATCACTAGTACTAGATTGAGATTGTCTGATGAGAACCACATCTTGTTCTATATTATTCCTATATATTTTTATATTATTATTGGCTGAGTCAACAACAATAGCATGTTGCTCCCATTTAGCATTAATTAAAGGAGTTTTTTCTTGAAGAGTAAAACTATAATACATACCTTTATCATCAATAAAAAAATTAATAAAATGATAATTAACAATCCCACCCTCTATGGTAATGTTAAATCCATATTTTTGTGATCCTGTAGAAGGGTTGTCATAAAAACCTTCATATTCTACAACACTCTGTGTTTCTTCGCCTACACGGTAAGGATACAGGGAAAAAGTGATAGTGAAATTTTGAAAACTAGAAATATTATTTTTTAATACAGAATTTTTAGTTGGAAAAAGGATAATAGAGTTATTTCCAGAGACAAATTTTGCAGACCTATTGCCTTTTTTCTTTTGTAGAGTGTTTGTCTCATAGTTTTTTTTAATAGTAATATAATTATTAGTAAAATCGTTATTATCAAATCCAAGATATAAATCGTACAGAGCAGAAAGTTGAGATTCTGTTTGAGAAATAATAACAGGAATATCCATCAGATTAGTGATGGCAAATCCTTCTTTTTTGTAAGGAATCATACTTGTTTCGTTTAGATGAAATAATTTAGTTTCGTCATTATAAAAAATCGGATTATTAAGTAGAGCAGATGTTGGAATATGAATAGCGACAAGCATAAGAAAAATAAGAAATAAGAAAGTTGAAATTTTTTTAATAAAACTAAGTGATATAATCATTTTAATATCTCCCTATAATGATTATCGGAATTATTTAAAAAATGATTATAAAAATTAGCACAATAGTATTTAAAAATAAAAAGCCCACTATATTTAGGGGGCTTTTTTATTTAGTTTAGGTGTTTTTATTGATTCTTTTTATCAAATAAAACTTCTTTGATAGAAGCTAAAGATCCCATCATTGCTGACGCTTCGTAAGGCATCATAATGGTTTTGTTTCCAGCAGATCCAAGCTCTTTTAATGTTTCCACATATTTTAGAGCAATTAAATAACTGGAGGAATTCATCTGAGATCCAAGATTTTCTGAAAGAAGACGCAAACTTTCGGATTCAGCTTTAGCGATTCTTTCTCTCGCTTCAGCAAAACCTTGAGCTCTAAGAATTTCAGATTCTCTAAAACCTTCAGCATCACGGATACGAGCTTGTTTTTCACCTTCAGCAAATAAGATAGCAGATTGTTTTTCACCTTCAGCTCTGAGGATGGTTTCTCTTTTTTCTCTTTCAGCACGCATTTGTTTTTCCATAGCTGCTTGAATATCTACAGGTGGTGAAATATCTTGTAACTCAACTCTGTTGATTTTAACACCCCATTTGTCTGTAGCTTCGTCTAGGATTACTTGAAGTTTGCTATTGATGAGATCTCTTGAAGAAAGAGTTTGATCTAATTCTAATTCACCAATAAGATTTCTTAAAGTTGTTTGAGTGATTTTTTCTATAGCTTGAGAAAGATCAACAATTTCATATACTGCTTTAGTAACATCTAAAATTTGATAATAGAGAACAGCATTGATTTTTATACCCACATTATCTTTGGTAATAACTGATTGTTCAGGAAAATCAAAAACAGTTTCACGAAGGTCTATAAAAGGGGTGTTTGATTCTACATACATATATTTGTTGTTACGACGAATAGGAATTCTCCAACGGATCATTCTTGGTGCATCTAGGAAAGGCACAATAAAATTTAGACCAGCACCTAATTGAACATGAAATTTTCCCAAACGCTCGATTAAGACAGTTTGTCCTTGTTGAACAATTTTTATAGATAGGCTTAGAATTACTACTAATAAGACGAGTAATATTGCAATTTGAATCATTCTTTACATCCTTAAATTTTGAATTATAATATAATATATATTATATTTTATTATATGATAATTATAGTATAATGTCAATATTATAATATATGAAATCTCATGAGGGGTAAATAAGAGATGAATCCGCATTTACATAAAGAAAAAGCCTATAATATTTCTGTAAAAATTGCACCAGAATATTTAGAAGAGTATATTGTTATTATGGAATATTTTGTTTCTAAAATTAGAGAAGAAGAAGGAAATATTTTTTACTATGTCTTGTTAGATCATAATTGTAATGAAGAAGGTGAATTTTTATATTGGGGTTTATGGAAAGATGCCGAAGCGGTACACATTCATATGGAATCAAAATATTTTCAAACTTATGTACCTCAATTGGGACAAATGTGTGAACGATTTACAGTTATAGAATTAGATC
>CAMQSH010000275.1 GCA_947036575.1 uncultured Brevinema sp.
TTAATGTTAAAATTTTTACTTAACGGCTTTTTATATAGTATAATTTTGATGAATACAAATGTATATTCTCAAGAGTTGCCTAGATCTTTGTTTCCAAATCAAGAGATTTATGATATGGAAACTTTACTCGAAAAAGCTGCTAATTTAGAAAATGATGCTACCTTTGAAACGGCAAGAATGACAAATCAGTGGACTTTACAAGATGTTGTAGATATGGCTTTATTAAACAACTTAGAATTGGCTCAGGCTAAAAAAGATTTAGATAGTACCAAAGCATTATATACAGGGTCTATTCAAGATTTTTATGTACCTAATTTGTCAACAAGTATTAGTGCAAGTTTTCGTGATCTCTTTACTACTTCTCAAAATGCAAATGATATTGCAGCGACAGAAGAAGGCTTTACAATGAATATACAAGTGCCTTCTATAGTATTATCAAAAACTGTTTTCAATGGTTTCGCAGATCTTTATTCTTATCGTATTGCAAAAGAAAATTATCTGAATACTCAAAATACTTATTCAAATAAAATGAGAGAAATAGTCTATCAAGCTACGATTCGTTACTATGATCAATTCTTAAAACAAGAAGAAGTTAAAGTGACTTTAGAACGGTTAGAACAGTTACAAAATCAATTAAATCAAGCAGAAATTAACTATAATAATGGTAGAGTTTCTGATTATGATGTTTCTCTTTCTCGATCACAGTTTTATGCAGCACAACCACCTTATTTTACTGCAGAAAAAGACAGACTCTTTTCCAAAGAAGATTTTTATCGTTATATTGGCTATGTTGCAGAATATGATGTTATGGTAGAATTAGAGGGAGACCTTCTTCAGGTAACAAATATTAATTTTTCTAAATTTGATGAAAACGCTTCCTTAGAATATATTTTTTCTAATGACACTGCATTAGCTAGTTTAAGAACAGCTTATGAAAATGCAAAAAGTCAAAAAGGTTTACAAAATTCAGCTCGTTTACCAAAAGTAGATGTTCAATTTAGTTATTCTCCTTCATGGGGTGCGGATGTTGCTTTAGGAAGTTTTAGCGAATCTGCTTATAACGGATCTTATGGAGTATCTGCATCACTACAAATTCCATTGTTAGAATGGATTCCAGGTACAGGTGTTGCTTCTCAAGTAAAATCAGCTCAAGCAAATATTGTTAAATCTCAATATGCTTTATTAGATGCAGAAGAACAAAAAATTATACAAGTTAAAAATGTTCTCTTAAATATTAGAGAATTAGGACAAAGTGTCACTGCTTTTAGAAATAGTGAAGAAAGTGCTAAAAGAGCTTCAGATATTGCTCAGGCACAGTATCAATTTGGTCGTATCTCTTTATTAGAATTAAACCAAGCTCAAGTAGATTATGTTGATGCAAAAAGAAATCTTTTATTATCTGTATACAATGAATTAAATGCTAAATTAATTTTACAACAAGCTATTAATGATCTTCCTTCTTTCTTAGAAGAGGTCGATAAGATACAAAACAAAGAAAACATAGAATAAAAGATAAATAATAAAAAAATAGAGTAAGGGGATATAAATTTAATGAAAATATCTAAATCAAAAATAATTATGATAACAATCATATTACTTGTATTAGGTCTAGGAACCTATAGAATTGTGTCAAATAATTTAAAGGGTAAAAACAAAAAAGAAGTGGACAACAGAACTACTGTTCTAGTTCAAAAAGCAGCAGCTGGATCTTTACAGCGGTTTTTAGATTTATACGGCGAATTAAAAGCTGATAATGAAGTGTCATTAACTTCTCCTGTAACTGGTAAAGTTTTACGTTTTAATAGATTGGAAGGACAACCAGTACGTCGAAATCAATCAGTAGTTTCTATTGATAGATTTGAAGTTGGAGCTCGTTATGCTGCGGCACCTGTAGCAAGTCCTGTTAATGGTGTTGTTACTCGTATTTTAGTATCGGAAGGTGCTGATGTTACTGTTGGGACTCCAGTCGCTATGGTTGGTGATATCAACAAATTAGAAGCTGTTATTCAAGTACCTGAATCATCTGCTCCTGAAGTAAAAGTTGGACAAAAAGTATATTTCAAAACAAGAGCTATTCCAGATCGTATTTTTGAAGGAACAATTACAAGACGTGATCTTTCTCTTAATCCTGAAACAAGATCTCTTACGGTAAGAGCTGAAATTCCAAATAAAGATCATGTATTATTTTCTGGGATTTTTGCAGAAAGTTTTGTTTTTATTGAAGAAGCTACAAATGTTTATGTTGTTCCTGAATCATCATTAGCAAAAACAAAAGAAGGTACAGATGCTATTTTTGTTAATGAAAATGAAATTGCAGTTTTAAAACCTGTGGAGATTTCTTTACGTTATCGAGATCAAGTGGCAATTGCTTCTGGTATTAACGAAGGTGATGAAATGATAGTATTTGGGCGTGAGTATCTAAGTGATGGCGCACCAATTAGACCTCTACCTCAAGTTTCAGAAGAAGATAATGCTACAGAAAATGTACAACCTTTATCCGAAACAAATCAAACAAAAAAATAAAAGGAGCTAGAAATGTCTATTATAGAAACATCGGTTAAAAAACCTGTTGCTATGTCTATGCTCCTATCTATAGTTATGGCTGTAGGAGTATTTGCATCTCTAAAATTACCTGTAGATTTTTTACCAGATATTGAATCTCCAGTATTAACAGTGAGTACTGATTATACAGGTGCAGGGCCAGAAGAAGTAGAAGTCTCTGTCACTAGACCTTTAGAAAATGTACTTTCTACAGTAGAAGATCTTGATGAGATTACATCAACCTCAATGGAAGGTAATTCTACAGTCCGTTTGGAATTTGCATGGGGATCAGACTTAGATCAAGCTATGTTTAATGTTCGTGAAAAGATTGATATTATTAGAAATAATCTTCCTGATGAATCTGATTCTCCTCAAATTTTTAAATTTTCTTCAGATATGATTCCTGTTATGG
>CAMQSH010000276.1 GCA_947036575.1 uncultured Brevinema sp.
AAATTAGCTTTATTGGCATGACAAAAAACATTGTGTTGCCAAAGCTTACACATGTAACATAACAGTACAGATTTGAACAATAATAACATATATTTAATTGATAAATGTATCGAACATTCTCATTTGCATTCCTTTACGTGTGTGTGTGTGTGTGTGTGTGTGTGTGTGTGTGTGTGCGAGTGTGCCTTCGTGTACATCAGTATTTATAGTATTTATAGGCGCGTCACTGAGTGATCAGTCCTCTTTTTGTCACAGTTATATATATAGTGTGCAGCTAGTAATGCACAGTGCTCTTCCTCTCCTAAGAGGTATCTAGCTTTCTCTGAGTCCTCAATCTCAGAGAATTGAGGGTATATGGCTTTAAATTTTGGGTAGAAATTATTTCGTATGTCGTTGTAGTTTGGGCAACTGGTGAGAAAGTGTAGTTCTGTCTCTACTTGTCCTAGGTCACAGTGTACACACAGTCTGCTCTCCTGAGGCACCCAGGTCTGTCTGTGTCTGCCTGTCTCTATCGCTAGGCTGTGGCCACTGAGCCTGTATCTTGATACTAGTTTTCTCAACTTAGTGTCCGAAACAGTTGTCAAATAGTTTGCTAGTTTGTAATCTCTTTTTAGGGCCAAGTAGTTTTGCAGTTTGCTTTGTTTTTGTGTTATTCCTTTCCAGTATGTAAGGTATCTTTCTTTCTGAGTGTTAATAATTTGGTTTGTATTCATTCTTTCATGAGGGGTGTCTTGATGAAGTCTTTGGACCAATTGAATGAGGGGCCTCTTCTCGATAGTTAATTCCTGGCTCTTAAGGGCTTTGAAGTGGTATGATGTGGGCTCACTTGTTTGCAGATGTTGCCAGAACTTGATGGTTCTCTTTTCGATTTTTAGTGAAAGTGGGTATTGCCCAAGCTCTGCTCTGCATGCAGTGTTTGGGATTTTTCTTTGCATTCTGAGAATGTTTCTACAGAATTCTGCATGTAAGGTTTCAATTGGGTTTTTGTCCCACTTTTCAAAGTTAAGGTTGGTCAAATGACCCCATACCTCGCTGCCATATAGTGCAATTGGCTCAATTACCGATTGAAATATTCGAAGCCAAGTTCTAATTGGTATTTTGATTTGGATCGATTTTCTAATAGCATAGAAAGCCCTTCTTGCCTTGTTTTTTAACTCATTCATTGCTAGGTTGAATGTTCCGTTTGCACTGAATTTCAACCCAAGGTAAGTATAATTTGTGACATGTTCTATTTTTGTTTTATTTAGCATGAAGTTATATTTGTTTCCCTGACGTCTAGTTCTTTTCTGGAATATTAGTATTTTTGTTTTCTTCATGTTTATAGTAAGAGCCCAGGTTTTGCAGAACTGTTGCACTATGTCTAGGCTCTGCTGTAAACCTTCTGGTGTTGGGGATAACAGAACAAGGTCGTCTGCGAACAGAAGGAATTTGATTTCTGAGTCATAAAGGGTGAGACCAGGTGCTTTAGATTGTTCAAGTTGATTTGCCAATTCATTAATATATATGTTGAAGAGAGTTGGTGACAGTGGACAGCCTTGCCTCACGCCTCGCCCTTGAGTAAAGTGGCTTGTCTGCTTATTCCCAATTTTGATTGCGCATTTATTGTTTAGATACATGGTTTTAATTATACTATACGTTCTTCCTCCAATGCCACTTTCAATGAGTTTTGTAAAAAGACCTTCATGCCATATTGAATCAAATGCTTTCTGAAAGTCTATGAAGCAGGCAAATAGTTTTGATTTATTTTGGTTAATATTTTTGTCAATTATGGTTTGTAAGGTGAAGATATGGTCTGATGTTCTATGATTTGGCAGGAATCCAATTTGGCTTTTGTTTAAGACACTATGTTCGATAAGGAAGTCTGTGAGTCTGATGTTTAAGATGCTGCAAAATAACTTCCCCAGGTTACTGCTTACACAGATTCCGCGATAATTGTTTGGGTCTAATTTTTCTCCACTCTTATAAATAGGCGTTATAAGGCCTGTATTCCAGGTGTTAGGGAAATAGCCAACACTCAGAATGAGGTTGAACACTTTCAATATAGCCAATTGTAATTTGTGGTTGGAATGTTTAAGCATTTCATTTAAAATTCCATCTGGTCCGCTTGCTTTTTTTGGTTTTAGAGCCTGTAGTCTTTCTGATAGTTCTTTTTCAGTAATGGGGTAGTCCAGCTGATTTTGGTATTCAGAAAAAGTGTTTTCCATTTTGGTCAATTTGTCAAATATGTGGTTTTGCTCATGGTTCATATCAGGCTTGGTGTACAGGTTTTCAAAATATTCCTTCCATGTGTCACCATCTTGTATGGCTGGTTCTAGAAGAGGCTTTTTATGAAGAGAGTTCCAGTTTTCCCAGAAGGAATTTGTGCTTAATGATTCTTCAATAGTTTGTAGTTGGTTTTGTATATGTTGTTCTTTCTTCTTTCTGAGTGTCTTTTTGTACTGTTTAAGTTCTTCATGGTATCTGAGGTGTAAATCGGCACTGTTTGGCTGTCTGTGTTTTTGATTTGACAGTTTTCTTAGTTTTTTTCTTATAATTTTGCAGTCCAAGTCAAACCACTTTTCATCCTTTTTTTTCATATTTGTTCTTTTTTTATGGGTTTGTAGGGCAGACATCTCTGCTAAGTAATCGAATGTGTGGTTTATATGTTCTACAGCTAGATTTACACCTTCTGTATTATGAGGATAGTAATTGAGAAGGATATTTTCAATAGTTTGAGAAACTTTAGGATGGCAGAATGCTGTTATGTAATTTTCTTTGCTATCTCTGGTCCATTTGTATTTATTTCTAATATGGTATAGCTTGCTGGGCTGCTCATGTTTGTTGGGGATTTCAGTTCTGTTAAGATATGCCGTTATTTGGCAGTGGTCGGATAGAGGTGTCAGTGGCTTGACTGTGAAAGCTTTGAAATTGGATAAGTCTAAATCTGTTAA
>CAMQSH010000277.1 GCA_947036575.1 uncultured Brevinema sp.
ATAATAATTACCAACAATAAAAAACCACCTCTAATTTAGGGGTGGTTTTTGTATAAAGTGTTTATATCAATATTATTTCTCGCCTATAAAGATAAATCCATCTTCTGATGCACGTGCAAATAATAAATTTTCTTTAATATATATATCATTCAAAACATTTTCTAATTCTTCTATATTTGTTTCTCCGTCTTTATTAAAAGTAATTATATCTTTAGTAGGTATTTTTTTAAAATTATACTTAGAAAAATCGTATTTAAATTCACTGTAAATTATAAGTCCTATTATTGATAATATTTCTTGATAAAATACAGGGCTGTATATAGGAGTATAGATATTTATATTATTAAATGTTTTTTTAAGCAGTAAATTTGGCTGATTTTTGTTTATATCATTGAAGATAGTACTGGTGGTAATAGTATCTGAAGACTCTATTATCTGTGCCATCGTGTGCCAGAATAATTCTGGAAGGTCCAAACTATCTTTATCTGATTCATTTTTGGGGAGATAAACGATATCAGATACATTAGAAAACTTTTGATAGAGAAAATATGTATATTTAGGATCTTCTGCTTTTCCAAAATCGCATGTTAGTATATATTTTTTTTTCAACATTTTAGTACTTATTGTTAGTAGTTTATCATTTTCTACAAGTAGAATTCTATAAGTGGGACTATTATTAGATGAGCATGATCCTATCAGTAATATAAAGACGATTAGTAAAATAGTATTTTTCATTTTTAATTCCTTATAAAATATTTGTATAAAGTCTTTACATATAAAGATGAGCTTATGATTCGTGAGAGATATTAGTAATATTCAAGTCATTATCAAAGCGAAAAACTAATAATTCATCACTATATTCTTTGTTAAGAGAGAAGTCCATAGTACAATCAATAATATTAGTGTCAGCAACCTCAGCAATATGTAGACCTCTTAGGTCTAAATTTTGGATAAATACTTCAGGAGTTAGCTCTTCTGAACTAGCAACACCAAAAATATCCATAAGATCTTCTTGATCAAAGTCTTGCTGACATTCAATAAAAAAGGTCATTGTTTCATTACTTTTATAGTTTTCTTGTATTTCTTTTTTTATTTTTTCGTACATCAAAGGAATATTATCTAAATATTTTTTTACCATATCCATATATTTATCGAGGGGTGTATTTTCAAAAACATAAACATCAAAAGAAACTTGATTATCTTGTAAGCTTAGTGTGTGTGTTTCAAAATGCCCTTCGTCTTCTGTATAAATAAGTGTGCCTAGTAATTTGGTTTCAATCTTGGTATCTTTCATAATAATTTTCTCCTTTATATATGAAGTCTTTATGTAAAATCTTTATGTGATAATATCTAAGATCAACCCTTGTAGTTGATTGGTAAGTTTTAAGATGTCCATTCTATTTTTTTCATCATTGAGGATACGTTGTGCTAGCTCTGCTAATGCCTCATCTATAGCTTGGGCAGTACGGAAGAGTTTGGTTCTGGTGAGTCCAGACCTAGCTGTCGTTTCTCTTATTTCCATATTTCTACCAGCTCCTTTGAGAAGAAGACGTATATGTTTTTTGTATCTATTAAAAACTTCGGGTAGGGGCTTTTCAGCAAGTTCTTGTCCTATTTTGTCCAATTCATCAGCAAGCACAGATATATTACTTAAGACATGATCTGGCTCACTAAAAATACTCTCTAAAATAGGTTCATCGGGAGTATCTTCTACCATTTTAGAAAATGAAGTCGCAGACATAGGAGTGCTTTTTTTTGAGGATTTAGAGGATGATGATTTTACGTTAGAGGTGTTGGTTTTGTAATTTGGGATTATTTTCATAAAGGGCTTACCTTAACGAGAAGATAGTTGTAATAAAAATTCAGAAACAAGAACTTCTGTATCTTTAGACTGAGCATCTGCCGTTTCAAAAAAGTTATCAAGAGGCTTTTTGATTTCCATATCTGAATATCCTAAGGCACGCATTGTTAGCAAGACTTCTGTTTTTTTCTTAGAAAGAGGATCTGTAGTAATGACACGTATATCTAATTCACCAATGGTTTTTTTCATTTTTCCTTGTAAATCTAAGATTAATTGTTCTGCTTTTTTGGCAGAAACACCTTTGACTTTGCTGAGACTAGCGATATCTCCTGAAACTATAGCCATACGAAGATCTACCCCAGAAAATTCTTCTAAGATTTTAATGCCTTGTTTTGGTCCAACACCTTTCGCGGTGATGAGAATTTCGAAGAGATTTTTTTCAGCTAAGGATAAAAATCCTACTAGATACATCTCTTGCTCTCTTACAATAAGAGAAGTATATAGAGTAGCTTCTTGTCCTATTTCTGGTAAATCAAGTAAAACTGTGTTGGAAACTAAAATTTCATACCAAACCCCTGAGTTGGTTTGTATAGTAGCTTTAGGTGCTGTTTTGTCGTAAATTATTCCTGTAATTCCTGCAATCATTAAGACCTCGTTGTTGTGTTACTTGCGTTGATAATACAATTATCAAAATAAGCATTTTGCTTAGTTAAAAAATTAATCAGATCGTTATGTAGATATGATTCTATTTGTTGAGTATGTTGCATAGGAAGTATATCTTTTACGAGTTGTTGACATTCCTCTTGAGTACTATTAGCTAAAATATAACGAGCCATAGGAATACCTGTAGGAGACATACTGAGAGTAGGGATTCCTAAACCGTATAATAAACGTATAAAATGAGGTTCTTTAGCTATTTCTCCACAGATAGAAAGAGGAATGTTATGCTTAAGACATTGATCGCCAGCATGGTATAATAATTTGATGATAGCAGGATGGGCAGAGTTATGATAATGGGAAACATATTTATTATTTCTGTCTGTTGCTAATACATATTGAGTCAAATCATTTGTTCCAATACTAATAAAATCAATATGGGGAAAATAATCAGATAGACAAATTAAGG
>CAMQSH010000278.1 GCA_947036575.1 uncultured Brevinema sp.
CCACAAATTCTACATCTACAAATAATTATATTTAGGAATATTCATGACATACGATCCTTTTGGCATTAAAAATATCAGAGCCTTGCTTGATGGTAATGGGCTATATCTCTCCAAAAATAGAGGACAAAATTATCTCATCAATAGACAAAGTGCCGAAAAAATCATTAATGCTCTCCCACCTCTTAATGGGAATGAAGAATATTTTGAAGTAGGTACAGGGCTAGGTGCTTTAACAGTACTCTTAGCAGACAAGGGGAAAACTTTATCTTTAGAAATAGATAAGGGCGTTTATAATTTGGTGACTCAAAAAATGATACACCCAAATCTCACTTTACTTCATGAAGATTTTCTCAAATGGGATGCCTACCCAAAAGATCAAAACTATGTCTTTATTTCAAATTTACCTTACTCAATTTCAGGTGAAGCGATCAAACATTTTATAGAAAATGACGCTTTTAAGTTTGGGGTATTGATGCTACAAGCTGAATTTGCAGAGAGAATGGAAGCTCCTGAGGGTAGTTCTAATTATGGACCTTTATCAGTGATCGCTCAACATTTTCTCAAGATAAAAAAATTATTTTCTGTAGGCAAGGGTAATTTTTTCCCTGAACCAAAAATCGATTCTCTTGTGATTTCCATAGAAAAACGAGAGACGTCCTTTGATCAAAAAGAATTCTCTCGTTTTATTAAAACTTGTTTTTTAGCAAAAAGAAAAACCTTAGCAAATAACCTCGCTAACAGTCCTTGGGCGAATACTATCATCACCAAAGATCCTGTCTGTTCTCTAAGACCAGATGCTATTTCTCCAGATAAATGGGCAGAATTATTTATACAAATAAAAGATTTATAGTTCTACGGTGTAGCTAGTTTGTATCATCCCATTTTCTTCAAAACAAACTTGCATTTTAAGAAAAATCGTATTTTTATTATCTTTAGGAAATAGAGGAATCCCTTCTCCTAAGATTACTGGTACTATGGTAATACTATACTCATCAATAAGATTGTTTTTTACTAATTCAGCGATAAAAGATCCTCCGCCCAATACCCAAATATTTTTACCCTCTTGCTCTTTTAATTCCTTAACAAAAGACACTAAATCGGTATCCATAAAATGAACACTATTCTCTAAAGATTCTGTTTTTGTTGAAGTCCAAACATAAGATGTTTTGTTAGGGTAAGCCCATTGATTGGGGCTGAGTACATTTACAATTTGATCGTAGGTTTTACGACCCATCAGGACCGTATCTACCTGTTGAGAAAAATCACTATAAAATTTATTCATTTTTTCAGAAATTTCTTGTGGTAACCAATCCAAATTACCGTCTTTTTTAGCAATATATCCATCCAAACTCTGAGCAATATATAAAATCACTTTTCTCATTATCTTAGCTCCCATTATTATTTTAGCTTTTCAATTAAAAAAGGGACTTCGTAAAAAGTCCCTTTTTAGTATGTAAATCAATTTATTATTGTGGTACTGCTTGTCCCGGCATAGGAAGTGCTGTTGCACTAATATTCTGTTCTTTAAGAAGATCATCATTTCTCTCGATACGGAAACCTTCTTTGATTTTTGATACAAAGTCTATCATCCAACGCTGACGCTTTTGTTGAGCTATTTGACTAATAATATAATCTTTTGATTGTTGTGCATTCAATCCTCTAGCTCTAAATTCTGCTCCATATTGTGCATAAGCTTGATCAATTTCTGGTTGAGAAGCTGAAAATTCATTACCACCTTCAGGCATATTTTTAGCTACATAAAGTTGGAATAAAGCTTGTTGTGTAGCATTACGGAATAATCTCATATTTTCTTCATCTTCTAAAAACCCTTCTTCAATAGCGGTGGCAACTACGGCATATTGATTTATCATTGTTTCTAGAATTTCAGCTTTAGCACCAGCTTCATTTGCTGAAACTTGAGCAAGTTGTTCAGGAGGAAGATTTTTTTTAACTTGATCAAAAGCATTGGTAAAATCAGCTAATGCTATTCCAAAATCTTCTATTTTAGCAAGATAATCCTTATCCAATTTGGTAATGGTTGGTAAAGCTAAAGAAAATTCTGCTTTTCCTGAACTTGTTTGTTTTGCAAATAAAGTGCCAACCAAGGTGATAATCACCCCAACAGCCAATCCTACGGCAGCGCCCATTATTATATCTTTTTTCATTCAGATCTCCTTTTATGATTAAGCACGATAAATATTATCTATTTTATATAATAGCAATTTTTTTAAAAAAAATCAACTATATCAATAAAATATAATCAATTATCTAGTGTTTTTATCGCTTCTGTACTCTTATTAATATATCTATATAAATTTTAACATAATATAAATATTTATCTAATTATTCCGATATTAAACAAAATACTCTAGGAGACATTTATATGAAATTTAATTTGATTCTATTTCTTTTACTCTTATCAACAACTATGACTTTTTCTCAAAAAGCAACAGAAACACCAGAAGACGTTGTGAAAATTGCCTTAACAGCATTAACAAATGGTGATATAGATACCCTCATTAAGGTAACAGAAAATGCTGAATTGCGAAAAGCCAAAGAATTATTAGCATCAATAGGCACTAGTCCTGCCAAAAAGAAAGCACTTCTTAATCAGTATAAGAGTCTTAAATCTTGGGAAATCACAGAATCTACAGAACACAACTTAAACAATAGAAATATTGCTATTGTCAGTACAAAATGGGTCATAAGCCCCTCTTTAGAAGATTCTCCTAAAAACATTATCAAACAAGAACTAGCAGATCAAACCGTATATGTCAATTATATGTTAGAAAAATTTGATGGCAAATGGAAAGTCATTTCTAGAAAATCTCTAAATTAAAAACAAAACACCTTCTTATAGAGGGTGTTTTTTTATCATATCAAATACACATCTATATATTTGTGATTTATCATTCAAGGAT
>CAMQSH010000279.1 GCA_947036575.1 uncultured Brevinema sp.
AATAAATATTATTTACATATTAATTAAATGTCATTTATAATATTATACGATAAAAAATCAAAATTTTCAAGGAAAATATTATTATATACTAATTTTTTGTTATTAAGTTTTTAGTAATAATTACGATAGTAATTGATAGGGTTAATTAATCTTTTTTATTTACAATAAAAGGCGTATTCACAATGAAATCAAAAATTAAATCAAGAATACTTTTATCTATAGGCTATTTTGGTATTATTTGGCTGGCAGGGATTCTCATATTTGGGAAATCAGGTTTTATCGATAATATATATCAATCAAAAGAAACAGAACGCCTAGCAGAAAAAGTAGTGCAATCCAGAAATGAACTAGAAAATATGACAAGAGAATATTATCGTTTGTCAGAGATGAAAGAACCAACACAAGCTTTTCTCGTGGAGCAAGGTAGAAAAACAAAAGATATCCTTGTCTTTAAAATGAATACAAAAGCAGATTTTTCAAGACAAGGATCTTCTTCTATTCTTAAAGAAGAACTTCTCTTTTTTCAAAGTGGTGGAATAGTATTAATTATTCTATTTTTAGGCTGTTTAGGCATTTATATAATAGCATATCTTAATCAAAAGAAAAGAATCAAAGAACTACATATAGAATTTGAAGAAGGAGAAGAGGAATGATATTTTACAAACTGTTTCGCTACCTCTGTTTTTTGATATTACTAATAATCACAGGATTTTATTTTTTTAGAGCTGTAGAAATTCCTTATTTCTCAAACTTATATAATACAATAGACCGTGTTTATGCAGAAATCCCTAATAATTTTAGAGATGAAAAGGACACTGATTTAGAAACTTTAATCACACAAAATTCTATTGATTTATTACAAGAACCACAAGCAATTATAAATGACTTTTTTAATAATATTTCTACAGAATATGCCTTAGAAGAATCTATGACGCGTAGATATGATAACTTAGCTTATCTTATTAGTGAATATTTACAATATCATGATTTTTTTAGAGATCTTATTGTGTATAATAATGATATGATTATTTATAAATATAGCCAACTCTACTCTCCATCTGTTATTGATTTTGAATACAAAAAAACATTAAGAAATAACAATGCTGTTGTTGTTGAGTTTGTGTTTGATTTAGCTATGCTCCAATCTGAATTGAATAAAATGAATACTCGTATGTACTTACTTTATGATAATAAATTTCTATATGGTAAACACCTGCAAAATATAGCTTTGGCAGATATAGAAAAATATATCAAGCCTTACCAAAATTCAAGCAAACAACAAGCATCTTTTTATAATTCTAAAAATCTATATGTTCATACAATAACAGACAACCTAAAATACCCTCTCACTCTCTTTATAGTAAGAGATAGAAGTGGCTTTGATATAGGGTATTTATTACAAATTTTATTTGTACTGTTTTTTCCTACACTATTTATTTTATTAGTTATATTGGATCAAATAGTTTTTAATAAAATAAAAAATTCAGAAAATAGTAGAGCTCATAGTAACAATCTGAAAAATATACTAACGAAAAATCTAAAAGACGAAGATTCTTTGGATTGGATTGATCAATGGGTGGAATTAGAAGATATTGTAGAAAAAGATATCATAGATAGAGATACTACAGAAAATAATAATACATCTCCCAAAGCTCCTAAAGATGAAGAAAAAAATAAGGAAGAATAAATGAATTATAGAAATTTAACTATTGTTATTTTACTTGTTTTGAATCTTTTTATTGATGTAAAAACTTATAGCAAAGTAGTTTCTTGGTCGTTTTCAAAACCTTACTCACTTTTATTAACTGATAAACAAGGAGTTATAGAATCTAATATGTCCTTCATTATGGATACAAATAACACTACTAATAGGATTAAAATTGAAGATATTGTACTAGATAATGAATTCCAATTTTCTACAATATTTACTCGATTTCAAAAAAAACGATTTTCTTCTTTTGTCAAAGTAAAAGTTTATGATGTTTTTACAGATAACAAATTATTGGAATTAGATTTTTATGAGCAAGAGGTCAGATCTATTCGTAGTACGCAAATCAATAAAGAAAGAGTGTATTTAGTTATTGAATTGTATGGAACTGATATAGAATTAAGGTCTGTTGGGATGGAAATGGTAGAACAAACCTGTATAACAAAAGATAATTTTATATTAAACAGCACTTTATTAAACGCACAAACGGATAATTTAGAGATCACAACTGTTTTTAAAGAAGCCGTAAAGGTTACTATGTTTGTTTATAATAAACAAGGTGATATTTGTAAAGAAATATTAATAAAAAAAGTGTTAGATCCTGGAACTTATAAATTTGCTTTAGACCCTAAAGAATTATCTTTTGATTATTTTTCTGATAAAACTTATTATGTCTGGCTCAAAGCTGAAAATTACCAATCGAACCCCGTAGAATTAGTCAAAACATTTCAAGTAATTCCCTAGAGTTTATTTATGTTACAAAAAGAAAATCAATACATACAAGATTTTTTAGTTCGATTGATTCATGAAAAGCAATGTTCTCCAAATACTGTTAGAGCCTATACAACAGACATGCAGTCATTTTTTGAGTTTTCCATAGAACACGATCTTTCTTGGGATAGTATAGCTCCTTATCATATTTCAGAATGGTTAGAATCTCTAAATAAAGCAAAATTATCTCCTAAATCTATCACTAGAAAATTAAGCTCTCTCCGAAGTTTATTTGTTTTTTTAGTCAAAAATAAAAAAATAAAAAAAAACCCTTTTATTTTATTTTCTTCTCCTAAATTAAAAAAGACTATTCCTACTACTTTAAGTCAATCAGAAGTATTTGAGATATTTCAAAAAATGTCCACAGAAACACTACTAGCACGAAGAAATAAAACGATGTTACTACTTTTGTACACTACTGGTATTCGTTCTGAAGAAT
>CAMQSH010000280.1 GCA_947036575.1 uncultured Brevinema sp.
TCTAACATATATACTGCATTTTCATCGTCTATAGTAGTGATTTTTACGTAGATATATTTGTTTGTTCCTTCTAAGTTAATAGAATGTCCTATATAATCAGCATAAAAAGGAAGTTCTCTACCTCCTCTATCTACTAATACAGCAAGTTTGATAGATTTGGGACGTTCCGCTTGAGATAAAAGAGCATTTATAGCGACTCTTATCGTTCTTCCTGTATATAATACATCATCTACAATAATGATATTTTTATCTTTTAGTGAAAAAGGAATATCAATATCATGAATAATAGCATCTGCATTGTTTGCTTGAAGATCATCTCTATAGAGATTAATCTTAATAGCTCCAATAGGAATATCAATATCGAGTCTGGTATTAAGCCTTTCGGCAAGGATATCACCTTTTCTTTTGATCCCTATGAATACAGTATTTTCTAAATTATTAGTAGCTGATATTTCTTTAGCTAGTTGATCGAGTAATAGCTCGTATTTTTCTGGATCTATGATTTTAATCAAGGTTCCCCCCTTTATAGTAAATGATAATAAAAATTAAGAATCTTGTTTTGTTGGAGCAAGTACAACTTCTCTGATACATACTCTTTGTGGTTGATTGTAAATATAAGAAATAGCATTAGCAACATCTTGAGAATCGAGACCAGCACCCATTGTTTTTTTCCATTCTTTATAACCATCAACGATAGCAGAGTTTGTGGTGTGATCCATTAATTCAGTTTCCGTAACACCAGGGGCAACAATAGAAACACGAACATTAGAATTTGATACTTCTTGTCTAATATTTTCACTGATAGCATGAACAGCAAATTTTGTACCACAGTATATTGCATGGTCTGAAAATGTTTTGCGTCCAGCGATAGAAGAAATATTAATAATAGTACCATGATTTCTTTGAGTCATTCCTTCTAATACAAGATGAATACCATTTAGTAAACCTTTGATATTGACGTCTATCATTTGATTCCATTCTGTTAGGGCTTGTTTTTCTGGTTTTCCCAAAAGCATAACCCCAGCATTATTTATTAAACAATCAACAGGTCCGAATTTTGCTTCAGCTTCTTGAATAGCAGACTGAAAAGAAGTTACATCTAAAATATCTACTTTACGGCATAGGGTGTTAGGTAAATTTAACGCTTCCATTTTATCAATACGACGACCTAATAAAAGTAAAGGATAGCCCTGTGTAGATAAAGTTTTAGCAGTTGTAGCTCCAATACCAGAGCTTGCGCCTGTGATTACGACTAATTTTTTCATAAATTTCTCCTATTTATAATAGTCTATACTGTTTGTTTTGTTGCGGCAACTAAGATTTCTCTAATACAGACAGATTGAGGTTGATTGTAGGCATAGCTAATAATATCTGCAATATCATCAGCAATAAGTAAATCGCCTATAGTATCTTTTGTTTTTTGATAATTAGTTTTGATTGTGGTATCTGTAGTATGACTCAATAATTCTGTCTCTACAATACCAGGGGCAATAGTAATAGATCTCACATTAGAAGAAGCTAGCTCTTCTCTCAAAATCTCACTAATAGTATGGACGGCAAATTTGGTAGCTCCATATACAAGCCTAGTTTTTGAAGTTTTACGTCCTGCGGTAGATCCTAAATTAAAGATAGTACCACATTGACGTTCTTTCATACTTTTGGCTACGTATTTGATACCATATAAAAGACCTTTGATATTGACATCTATCATAGTATCCCACTCATCTTCAGATTGAGTTTCAGGGTGTCCCAAGAGCATAACACCAGCATTATTAATAAGACAATCTATAGGACCATAGAGTGCTTCAGCTTCTTGCATTGCTTTATAAAGAGACTCTTTGTTAGTTATATCTACATTGCGACAAAGTGTATTAGGAAGATTCATTTCTTCCATATTTTTGATACGACGAGCTAATAGTAATAAAGGATGCCCTTCTTTAGACATTCTTTTTGCTACAGCTGCACCAATACCCGAGCTTGCACCCGTGATTACAATTAATTTTTTCATGACAATTTCCTATAGGTTAATTTAGAATATTTGATTTGTAAAAATTTGTTATTAGTGTAAATGTTTTAATATAAATAAGTTGTTTTTATAGTTTTCCAAGCATTTGGAGATTATTAAGAAACTCTTCGTTTGTAGGAAATCGTTTCATTGATTGTCCGATTTTTTGAATTATTTCATCATTAGACATATTTGCAAATACTTTTCTGAGCATCTGACTACGTTCTAAAGTAATAGGACTTAATAGTAACTCTTCTTTTCGAGTACCAGAAACTTTGATGTCAAAAGCTGGGAAAGTACGTTGGTTTGCAAGAGTTCTGTCAAGATTCATTTCCATATTTCCTGTACCTTTAAATTCTTCAAAGATGATATCATCCATTTTTGATCCAGTATCAACAAGTGCCGTAGCAATAATTGTTAAACTGCCACCTTCTTCAATGTTACGAGCAGCTCCGAAGAATTTTTTAGGTTTGTGTAAAGCTCCTGAATCAATGCCTCCAGATAATACTTTACCTGTAGATGGCTCAACTTGGTTGTATGCTCGAGCAAGTCTTGTAATAGAATCTAATAAAATGACTACATCATAACCACTTTCAACAAGACGGCGTGATTTTTCTAAGACCATTTGAGCGACATTAACATGTTTTTGAGCAGGTTCATCAAAGGTAGAAGATACAACCTCAGCCTTTACAGATCTTTGCATATCGGTAACTTCCTCAGGTCTTTCATCAACAAGAAAAATAATAAGTTTGATCTCGGGGTGATTGGTGGTAATGCTATTAGCAATTTCTTTTAATAATGTGGTTTTACCAGCTTTTGGAGGTGATACAATCAAAGCTCTTTGCCCTTTACCAATAGGAGTGAAAATATCCATCATACGCATACTAAGATTTTTAGGACCACGTTCTAATT
>CAMQSH010000281.1 GCA_947036575.1 uncultured Brevinema sp.
TAGAAGTTGCCACAGCCAAGATCAAAGAGCCTATAAAATGTTCTCCTAAGGCTTTACCATAAATAGGAACATCCACACGAGCCATTTGTTGACAAACAACTACTAAAGCCCAAGAAATCCCTATAATACTTGCTGTAAAAAAGGTAAAAGCCACTATTGTTTTAGTAGTAGAAATTTTTTCATCTGATAGTGTTGTTTCTTCTAATTCTTGTGATCCGTCTTGCTTATTAAGATCATAAGCATGCCTCATAATAAAACTATAAATAACAATAAATATAAAAATCACTAAATTTTTATTTGGACTTGTTTCAGAAATAGGATATTGTATTATTACTATTCCTATAAATCCTAATAAAATCAAACTACTCAAAAAACTGAAGATAGAAGAGTTCTCTATTTTCAGTTTTTTATCTTTAAAAATCAAAAAAATTATACTCAATAAAGCCACATTCGCCATATTTGAACCTAACACACCACCTACAGCAAGTCCTATCAATCCTTTTTTAACAGAAATAAAAGTGCTTACCATTTCGGGAATAGAAGTAATCATCGCTATCAAGACAAATCCAATAAATGCTCCAGATAAACCTGTAATTATTGATAATTGATCAGCGTAAAATGTTAAACGATCACCTATATAAAAAATTATTCCTGTAATCAATCCTATGATCAATAATAGTAATAAGAAATTGTTCCAAATAAATTCCATGAATGCTCCTATATATTCATTTTTAATTTTTGACTAAATCTAGCTATAAAATACAAGATCACAGCCAAAGATACTATTAATGCTCCTGGAGCAAGATCTAAATAAAAAGATAAAATAATACCACTAATCATTACTACCATAGAAAATAAAAAAGAAATTATAAATGTAATCTTTGTTGTTTTTTGCCATAATAGAGCAAAAGCTGCTGGTAAAACTGTCATTGCAGCCACCAAGAGTACTCCGACTAATTTTATTCCTAAAATAATACTAATAGACAAAATTATATAAATAATTGTATCCCATAATTCTACATTCACTCCAGAAACTTCTGCTGTATCTCTATCAAATATAATGAATAATATTTTACTTATATTAGGTAAAACAATAATAAAAATTACTATTGTGGCTATTGTTGTAAATACAAATTCTCTAGCTGTTACTCCTATTAAATCACCAAATAAAAAACTTAGTAAGTTAAAAGAACCCCCATCTATCGATAATAGAATCATTCCAAATGCCATAGCTCCAGAAAACAACATGCTTATGCCCATGTCTGATAATTTTTGATGAGAACGTCCTGCAAAAACAGTAACAAAAGCACAAAAAATAATTGTTGTGAAAAATTGATCTATATGTAAAAAATTCGCTAATCCTACTCCACCAAAAGCAGCATGCTCTGTCCCTATTGCCAAAAAAGTAAGTCTTCTTGTTACAATAATAAAAGATACTAATGAAAATAACAAAGACAAAATGATAGAAATACCTATAGCATAATTAAAAAAAGAATATTGAAATAATGATAACATCATGCCTCCTGTTTATTAATGTGTATTATTAGTATAATACAATACCCCAATAAACTCAAAATTACTTAGGAATTATTTATAAATCTTCTAAAAATGATACTATTGATGCATTGAGATGATCTCTTGTTTTGGAATAATTTAATAATTGATGCCTAAATCCATAAGGTTCTTCCTCATAAGGTATTGCATATTTCTCTGCTACTATTTTTTTGGAAGAAACATGAGTTTTAATAAACTCTAAGTTTTTAAAATTTACTAAAGTATCTCCTTTACAATAAGCTAAAAACAAAGGTGTTTCGATTTTATAAAGATTCTTTCTTAAAATTTTCAAGCCTTTTTTAAAAGTATATATAGTATAGGGATACATCACACCTTCAGCATCACACAATTTTTCTACTTTAGCTCTTTCTTGTTGATGTAGAATAGGTTCAAACAAACCATTAGGTAAAAGGAATGATAACAAACCTGAGAAATAAATCGCAATATTATGTCCTAATTTAAGATGATCCCCATAAAGATTTACAGGACTTGCCACCACAATCAATCCATCAAAATATTGCTCTGTTGCCACAGTCATTGCTAAACTTCCCCCTTGAGAATGTCCACCTAATACTACTTTTTGGTAATCACTAGGTAAAGAATTTATTTTCTCACGAATGACAATAAGGCTTTCTTCCCATGCCCAAGATCCTATCACTCTGAGATCTTCACGAGAAATGGCTGATGCAGGTAATGCAGGCACATAAATATCCCAACCTTTTTCTAATAATATTTGTGCTAAATCTTCAAAAGTGCTAGGAGTAGAATACATCCCATGTAAAAAAACAATTAATTTCGTATTAGCTTCTTTTTTAAACCACATATCTTTGGTACAAGAATATTTTTTAGATAATACATTTTGTCGTATTTTTTGATGAAATACTGTCGTATAATTTAGCAGTAAAAATAAAATAAAAACAATTCCTAATATATATATCATTATTAACTCCTTTAAATTAATATTAAATAAATCTTCTTTTTGATTGAAATTTGATTTATTTAATATTATATTGTATGATAATTTGTATTTTATAAATATTTATTTATTTTTTATTAATATTTTGTGAAGAAGTAGCACTCTGATTTCCGAATATAAATAATAGCATCATAAAATACAGGAGTATCTATGAGTGGACAGCTTTATGTAATTGGTACACCAATTGGAAACTTAGAAGATATTACTCTTAGAGCCATCAGAACACTCAAAGAAGTTCCTATTATTGCTTGTGAAAACATTCCACGTACTAAGATTTTACTAAATCATTTAGGAATACAAAACAAAAAATTAATTGAATGCTCTCCTGCTAACGAAAAAAACTCTGCCTTAGGTATCATGAAAATGTTACTACAAGATCAAG
>CAMQSH010000282.1 GCA_947036575.1 uncultured Brevinema sp.
GTGGGAATTTGTAGTAGGCTGGCAAAACCATTTGCTAATTGATAATCTGAAGATACAATCACACGGATTTTTTGATTGGGGATGAATTCTTCAAGCTGAAATATTCCATAATAGTTAGTAAGAGATTCAAATTCTTCTTCAGCAAAGGTAGCAATCTCAAATGCTTGTTGTTCAGAAGATAGTGAGTAAACAATAGTGAAATTAGAAGTGTTAATCTCTTTTAATTGAAATAAAGACTGATCAAAAGGATATTCATAAAAAGCAAGGGTGTGTATAGGAAGAAGAGAAAATAATATTAATAATAAAGCCATTGTATCCTTAAAGTATAGTTAAAGCCTCTTTTAGTTGAAAGAGAGCTTTTTTAATTTGATCTAAAGAAGTACCTATGTTGAGACGTATGAATCCTTCTCCACCTTTGCCAAAAGTATGTCCAAAAATCACATGAATTTTTGCTTTATTAAGTATAAAATTTTCTAATTCTGTATTTGTCATTCTAAGAGATCGCATATCGATCCATGCTAAAAAAGTAGCTTGAGGGGGGATTAATTTGATATTAGGTAGATGAGATTTTAAAAATTGATCTACATAGTCAAAATTCTTTTCTATATAATTCATTAAAACTGGAGTATAGTTTTTGGGTGCATAGGTAAGGGCTGTTTCATAAGCGATAAGTCCAAAAATACTAGGATCCATATTATTAGTAACGAAACTAATATGAGACCTAAGGTCATCATTTGGTATGATAGCTGCTGAAATTTTTAATCCTGCAATATTATATCCTTTACCTGGTGAGATAAGCGTAATAGTATTTTGTGCGATTTCAGGAGAAAGAGAGGCAATAGGAGTGTGTTTGTATTTAGGTAAAACAAGGTCTGAATGTAATTCATCTGAAATAATAATACAATTGTTTTGAATACACAAATTACCTAAAGTAAGTAACTCTTCTTTTTTCCAAACTTTTCCTATAGGATTGTGGGGATTGCATACAATTAAACTATTAATAGAATTGTTTTGTTGAAAAGTGTTTTGTAAATCTTGGAAATCTATAGCATATGAAGAATCTTGTAATAATAAAGGATTTAGCAAGGGTAGTAAACTAGCTCTTTTAATATCATTGAAAAAAGGCCCAAATACAGGAGGTTGAAGAATTACTTGATCTTGAGAAGGGTTTTGTAATTTGTTTTTAATACCATTAAAGATAAAATACAAAGAAGTTGTTGCATCTGTATAAAATACAATCCATTCTTTTTGTATAGTCCAACCGTGTTGAGTTTGGAGATGTTGAATGATTAATTCTTTAAGATTATCTGTAGGGTAGGTATATCCAAAACAAGGATGATCCAATCTTTTTTTGAGGGCTTCTACTATTTCTGGGGGACATGGAAAATCCATATCAGCAATGCCCATAGGTATAATGTCAGGGTGATATTGATCTAGCGTATCCCAGCGTTTACAATTGGTATTTTTACGATGTAAAACATTATCAAAATCAATAGCCATAATTATCCCCCTTTATTATTATATTTGTAATCCATTATATACAGGATTCCTAGCTTGTCCATATTTACGTATTTCAAAATGTAAATGAGGCCCTGTAGATCGTCCTGTATTACCAACAGAACCAATACGTTGCCCTGTAGTTACCCATTGACCAGCTTTAACAAACAATTTAGATTGATGAGCGTATAAAGTAGTAAGACCATTATTGTGTCTTATAACAATAGTAAGTCCAAAACTTCCATTCCATCCAGCAGAAACAACACGTCCTTCTTTAGGGGCATAAATAGGTGTACCTATAGGTGCTGCAAAATCAATACCTTTATGAAGGATACGTCTTTTAAGAATAGGATGCCTTCTCCAACCAAAATGAGAAGAAATTCTTCGATATCCAGGAACTGGATTGATGAATTGGAATCCAAGAATTTCAGCCATGGCTTTGAAAGAAAGATTTGCATCAGGTAAAAATAAAGTAGTACCTTCTTGAACTTCTTCTTGAGTAAGAGCATTAACAAGAGATGTTTGTTCTGCTGAAATACCATAACGTTCCGCAATGTCTGAGACAGATTCTTTGTTAGTTGTGTTAAAAATAATTCCTGATCGTGTAGGTATTAATATTTTTTGTCCAACGCTTAGAGAATGAGCATTATCTAAACTATTTAAAGAAAGGACTGTTGCCATAGATAGCCCAAATTTGGTAGCTACAGAAGAGAGATTCTCTCCAGGTAGAATACGATAAAAAGCAAAAGAAAGAGGAGCTTTGTTTGAAATTACTTGAAGTTCTTCTTTTGTTGTAATAGGTTTATGCGTAAGATTTTGAGTGCTTTCTTTTTCTATAATCATCTCAGTTAATGAAGAGTCACCCAAAGAGATTTTGTTTGAACCAAGGGTAACACTAGTGTTTAAGAAGATAACACCACACAAAATCATAAGAACGATTAAAATAGGGATTAAATGAATGTTTATTTTTTTTGTTTTTAATTGAAAAATTGGTGTGTTAGGAATATTGTTAGCGGTAGCTAAATATTTTAGAGGAAGTAAAGTAATAATATTGTTGTATATTTTGATCAATATATTTTTTATATTTTGCATGAAATAGTCCTTTTAAATTAGTAAAAATATAGTATATGTTATTATATTAGTTATATAGTATAGCATAAGTTTTTATATTTTTCAATAAATAAATATACTATATATAAATATTTATAATTCTATACGCTTGTTAAAATTAATATGAAATTGGTTTGTATTGTAAATTCATAGGGAAAATAATATTGACAAATTTGTAAGTATCGTGTTATACTAACTGGTCTTTAATTATTTTCGACCTTCTTCCTATATATTTTGATATATGGGCAACGGTCCGAAAGGAGGAAATATGTCTAGAAAATACGAAATAGCTTTTCTTTTGAGAG
>CAMQSH010000283.1 GCA_947036575.1 uncultured Brevinema sp.
ATAATCAATTTTAGTTTGTTCAAACATAATATTATCAAAAGATTTTAATAAACTTTTATTCATGTTTTATCCTTTCTTCTATTTGATGATTTCACTCTTTTTGTCATTACTGTTTTTCAGTAGTTATACTAGGTTAATCTTCTTTATTGTTTTGTTCTTCTGATTTTTCATCGCTAGCTGTTGTTAATTTATCTGATTTTTCACGTTGTTTTTTTGCAAAAAGCTCAAATTTTTTAGTAAAGACATCGAGTTTTTTAGTAAAGGCAACTACTTTTTCAAAAGCTGAAACAACTTTTTTCAAAGGTGTTGGCATATTTTGCGGAAGAATAACAATTACGAAAATAAGCCACACGATAATAATAGCTACAATAGTAGGTAAAACCCCGAGAATTGTTAGACTCTGTATAATAGATAATTGGGTGGTATTGTGTATTAAGAATAAAAGAGGTATAGCGCCTAAGGATAGTGCAGAAAATATTTTCACTCTTTTTGGTGGCTCTTCGTCAGCTTGAATGGTTTTCATTAAGGAGGTAGCAATAACAAAAGAAGCACTATCATAGGTAGTGACAAGGAAGACAATTCCTACAATAAGAATCATTGATATCCAAAATTTGGCAAAAGGCAGGGTGTTAAGCAGAGCTATAATTGCTGTAACAGGTCCTGTAGTATTTACAAGCTCAGCAAAATTTAATTTTCCTGTAACCTCTGCATGCATAGCATAACCACCCATAACAGAAAATGCTAAAACACATCCTAAAGTACCATAAAATATTGTTCCTAAAAAAATATGAGCAAGAGATCGTCCTCTTGAAATTCTTGCGATAAAAACACCCATAAAAGGAGCGTAAACTAGCCACCAAGCCCAGTTAAACGATGTGGATTGTTGAGGGATTTGACTAACTTGGATAGGATCTAGCCAAGTCAACATCATAGGCATATAGTTGATCATTCTCCCCACACTAGAAAACATAGTACGTATAATAAAAGACCAAGCATCAGTGAATAAAAAAGCTAACATTACAAATAGATAGAGATAGATATTCCAAGTACTGAATTTTTCTATGCCATCTTCTAATCCTTGATAAGCTGAATAAGTAAATAAAACCATAGTGATAGATAGGATAATAACATTCAGATGATTATCTGCTAGATATAGCCCTATATTAGGGATAAGTTCTTTGATAAGAGCAGATAAGAAGGGAGTTCCTAACATAATAGAAGTAGTAGCTCCGCCCATAAGACCAATTACAAAACAAACATCAATAAAAGATAAAAAATTCACATGTTCATCAGAAACATAGGGTTCTAAGCCATCGGAAAAACGCATGGTAGGTCTTTTTTCAAAAAATAGAATACAAGCAATAGGCAAAGCTGTCAAAGAAAATAATAACCAAGCTGGTATACTCCAATGAAAAAGAGCCAAAGCAGCTCCCCACTCCATGGCTAGAGGTGTTTTGGGTTCTACCAAAAAAGGAGCATTATAGTAGTATATTGCCCATTCTGCAAAAGACCAAAACATTAAACTTGATCCCATTCCACCAGCAAAAAGCATATAAGCCCAGCTTGTTTCTTTGAATTCACAAGTTGTATCTGTTTTTTTATAAACTAAAGTTCGAAATTTGGGGCTTACTAAAATATAAATAGCAATACCTAAAGCAAATAAGATAAGAGAGTAATAAACAAAATCTAATTTAACTAAAAGCCAATTCCTAGCTACATCTAAATAATTAATAAAAGAGTCAGGCATAAGCTGCATAAGTACAGTTATTAATAATATGTATCCACATATTATTACAAGCATGTGAGTTTTAACCATATTGTTCTCCTTTTTTTTTATTAGTGACGCACTTTAATAAGTTTTTAGTATTTTGTTATTTTTGATCATCAATTTATAAATTGGTATTAAAATCTTTTAACTCGTAAGCCATTTTATCTCTAAGTTTTATAAATTCACTATCATCGATTGTTATTGAATAAGAGAACGTCTCTCCTAGTCGATTTTCTTCGTTAATTTTGAGTATGTATCCATTATTAGATGTTACAGTTTTCAAATCTGTGAAAAAAGTTACATAAGCTTTGAGAGGATATAAAGGATACATTTTATGATTTTCAGGAGGTAAAATATCTTTTTCTGATTCTCCATCTATAGTGGGTATGTAATATTGAGGATTTTCAAATAAATAAGTGTTATTTCCTTTCTCATCACTTTTCACCCAAGTTTTCTTGAAATAACCTCTTACCCTAGTGTTTGGTTCATCAGTATATCCTTTATAGAATATGGTTGATATATAATCTTCTTTTAATGTATTAATATTATAATAATTGGTACTAAATTCTTCTCTAATTGCTATGTAAGAAGAAGATGTAGAAGAAGTAGCTCTTTTCACATTATAATCAGCTTTTCTAGTAATAAATATACCAATAGAAGAATTCCTATCTGATGTAGTTGTAAATGAATTGTTAGGAAATAAAATATTCATGTCTTGTGAATCAGTAATATACATACTAGGTAGGTTTCCTGTGATCTTATTATATGTAGCATAGTCTTTTAAATAGTCATTAATATAATAAAATTCTTTAGAAGATTCTGGTGTTGATTCTGGTGGATTATTTAAAACATCTGGGTTTATAATATTTAAGATAAAAAGAACAACTCCAGAAACAGTAATAATAACAAATAAATCTAAGAATATATTTCTTGGTTTATCGAATGAATTAGACATTTTTACTTCCTTATATTAAAAACTAAATAACGATGTTACATCACAAGGATACAACATCGTTATTAATAAACATTATTTTAATAATTCTTGGATAAAGAGATCTATCTCTTGAGCATTAAGAGCACCATCAGATTCAAAACGCATACGCAAAGAAATATTCTTTTTATTCATATCTTTGAG
>CAMQSH010000284.1 GCA_947036575.1 uncultured Brevinema sp.
ATTCTTCAGAACGAATACCAGTAGTGTACAAAAGTAGTAACATCGTTTTATTTCTACGTTCTAATATAGTTTTTGTGGACATCTCCTGAAATATTTCAGATATTTCTTTTTGACTTAAAGTCGTAGGAATAGTCTTTTTTAATTTAGGAGAAGAAAATAAAATAAAATGATTTGTTTCTATTTTTTTACTTTTAACTAAAAAAACAAATAAACTTCGGAGAGAACTCAATTTTCTAGTAATAGACTTAGGAGATAATTTTAATTTGTGTAAAGATTCTAACCATTCTGAAATATGATAAGGTGCTAGATTATCCCAAGAAAGACTGTTCTCTATAGAAAATTCAATAAATGTTTGTATATCTGTTGAATAGGCTTTAATAGTATTTGAAGAATATTGTTTTTCATAAGTCAATCTATCTAAAAAATCTCGTATATATTGATTTTCTTTTTGTAACATAAACAAACTCTATGGAATTACTTGAAATGTTTTGACAAGTTCAACAGGATTAGATTGAAGATTTTCCGCTTTGAGCCAAACATAATATGTTTTATCCGATAAATAATCAAAAGATAACTCTTGAGGATCTAAAGCAAAGGTATAGGTTCCAGGATCTAATATTTTTTTTATTAATAGTTCTTTACAAATATCTCCTTGTTTATTATAAACAAACAAGGTAACCTCAACAGCTTCTTTAAAAATAGTCGTGATCTCTAAATTATCTTTTTGCGCATTTAATAAAGTATTATTTAATATAAAATCAGCTTCTGTAATATTATTTTGTGCTATTAGTTCCATTCCAACAGATCTTAATTCTATATCAGCACCATAAAATTCAACAACTAGATAGACTCTTGCTATGTTAGCAGGAATAGTGCTAGCAGATTGTACTTCTTGTTCATAAAAATCTAATTCTAATATTTGATTATCTGTTAAAGCATCATAAACCTTTACCCTAACAAAAGAAGAAAAATGTTTTTTTTGAAATCGAGTAAATAATGTGGAAAACTGGAATTCTTTATCCAATATAATATCTTCCACTCTAATTCTATTTGTAGTACTATTAGTATCTGCAACAAGAGCCATATTTGATTCTATAACTCCCTGTTTATCTGTTAACCAAAGTGACGGTGTTTTGGCAAAAGACCACGAAACTACTCGGCTATAACTTTTGACATTAATAAAAAGACTTAAAACAAACAAAAATATAATAATTGAATTTTTTAATTTCATTTATTCTTCCTTATCTTTTTCTTCTAGCATATTTTCTATATTAATATTATCTTTTTCAATAATATCTTTTTCAACAATATCATCTAATTCTGCCCAGTGGTCAATCCAATCTAAAGAATTATCATCTTCTAAATTAGAATTTATTATATTTTTGAGATTACTATTATGAACTTTTTTACTTTCTGAATTTTTTATTTTATAAAAAATGACTTGATCTAATACTACTAACAAAATAAATAAAACTGGAAAAAAAAGTATGAATAAAAATTGTAATAAATATCCCATATTAAAGCCTTTAGGCTCATCTATAATAAATACAGTAAGAGGATATTTTAAGGTGTCTGTTATCGTATGAACATATAAATTTTTAGAATTATAGAAAGGGATTTTTTTATTACTCGAATTTTGGTATGGTTTGATATATTTCTCTATATCTTCCTGAGAAATATTCTGAAGATGCTTCCCATATAGAAATTGGTCGTTATAATATAAGTACATACGTGTATTCATTTTATTCAATTCTGATTGAAGCATTGCTAAATCAAAAACAAACTCAACAGTAACATTATCATTATTTCTTAATTTTTTTTCATATTCAAAATTAATAATAGATGTTGAATAAAATTGACTATATTTATAAATAATACCATCATCATAGTATACAATAAGATCTTTAAAAAATTCATAATATTGTAAATATTCACTAATCAAATATTCTAAACTATTATGGTTACGTATTATTGATTCTTCTAAGGCATATTCTGTAGAAATATTATTAAAAAAGTCATTTATAAGCATTTGTGGTTCTTGCAATAAATCAAGAGAACTTTGTGTAATTAAAGTTTCTAGATCTGTCGTATTATCACCTCTAAAATTATTCGGGATTTCTGCATAAACACGATCAATTGTATTATATAAATTTGAAAGATAAGGAATTTCAACTGTTCTAAAAAAGTAGAAACTTGTGACTATTAATAATATTAAAAAACAAAAATAACGAAATAATTTATAAAATATCATTCTTTTTCTCCCTCTTCGTACTTCACAGATAGTTCTTTAATTTTTTTCTTCTTGTTAAGATAGGCTATTATATAAATGCCTAAAAACCCTAAAAGCAAGATAAATAACGCTACACCACTACTTTGAAAAAATAACAATTGTTCTTTAGTAATAGATACTTCTTCTTGTGCTAAAGACTCTGTTGCTGTATTCATTTTAAAAACAATGACATCTGTTGTTTTTCGACCTTGTTCTATCAAAAAAGCCTGTGTTGGTTCTTTCATATCAGACAAACGATAATATTCTCTTGTCATATTTTTTAATTCATCTTTGGATTGCCATAACTCTTCTGTTAAGCGTATAACTTCTTTCGATTGATACATATTATCAATAACACCCGATTTTCCAAAAATAAAAATCCCTACCAGCCAAATAACACCAATATATACTACAAATAAAAAAAATTTTGATTTCATGATAAATACACCTTTAATTGTACATAGAAAAAAATAATTTGTTCTATCAATTACTATCGTAATTATTGTTAAAAACTTAATAACAAAAAATTAGTATATAATATTATTTTCCTTGTAAAAAATATTATTTTATCGTATAATATTATAAATGACATTTAATTAATATGTAAATAATATTTATT
>CAMQSH010000285.1 GCA_947036575.1 uncultured Brevinema sp.
TAGAATCTGCACTAAAATGTAATTCAGGGGAAATATACCCAATATCACGAATAGCCTGTCTTGCTAATTTTTGTATATCCACATAAGTAGATGTAGTGATTTCTCCACCTACGACTAAAAGGCCTGTAGTAGCATAACATTCACAAGCCACTCTACTTGTTGGATCGTCTCTAAGACAAGCATCTAAAATAGTATCAGAAACAAGATCACAGACCTTATCTGGGTGTCCTTCAGAAACCGATTCTGATGTGAAAAAATATTTGGACATTTTTTACCTCTATAAAATTATAATATATACTGACATATTATAATATATATAAATATATAATGTCAATATAATATATTTATTATTGAAGAACTGTAAAAAGATAAAAAGCCCTCAAATGAGGGCTTTTTATTTTTAATAAATTTATATATTACCTTTACTCTTCAGCATACTCTTCTTCAGTGTATTCTTCTGTAGCATACTCTTCTTCAGCATATTCTTCTGTAGCATACTCTTCTGTAGCTACTTCTTCAGCATACTCTTCTGTAGCTACTTCTTCAGCATATTCTTCTGTAGCTACTTCTTCAGCATATTCTTCTGTAGCTACTTCTTCAGCGTATTCTTCTGTAGCTACTTCTTCAGCGTATTCTTCTGTAGCTACTTCTTCTTCTACTTCATAAGGCCATTCTGTAATGGCTGGAGCAATAGGAGGCACTGTTGAAACTGAGGAAGGAATTACATCCAATTCAATACTGAAATTACCTGTTGGAGTTCTCTCTGAATTAAGAATATCCATAGGAATAACATTAGGATCTGCATTGATAATATCTGCAGGTATTGGGGTTCTTTCATATCTTTTAGGATCAGCAATCCCTTGTCTAAGGAACTCTTCTGCTAAATTATCAATAGCAGCATCTGTAGCTCTTTGAGCAGCAAGAGCTGCAACCTGAGCTTCATAAGCACGAATTTGTGCAGTAGTATTAGCACTTTGTTCTCTTAAAAGTCTTTCCGCTGCATTACGAGCTAAACGTTCTGCTTTATAATTTTCTTCTGTAGCTAATTTTTCACCTAAAATTTCGTCATAACGCTCTCTAGCCATTTGATCAACTTGCACTTGTTTTTCTTTTAAAGTATTAGCTTCTCTTGTCCATTTTTCTGCTTCTGTTCTCCAGTATTCAGCTTCTTTAGTCCATTCAGATGCTTGTTGACGTAAACGCTCAGCTTCTGCTCTAGATTTAGCTGCTAAAACAAGATCTGTATTAATTCTTTCTTTTTCAGATTGATCTTTGAGTTGTTCAATTCTTGATGATCTCATTTTTATAAATAAATAATCAACAATTTTTTGTTCTCCAGCTTGTGCTGCTAAGGTTAGTGGGGTAATATTTCTACTATTAACAAGATAAATATCTGCTCCTTTATCTATAAGATATTCAACACCTTGAAAAGAACCTGCAGCAGCAGCATAATGAAGCGGAGTAAATCCATCAATATCTTGAGCATTAATATTATACCCTTTGTCCACGAGTACTCTTATCATTTCTATATACCCTTGAGCTGCAGCCCAATGTAATGGTGAGTAATTAGATGATGTTGTTTGTGTGGATTGTCCATAAGAACTAGTTGATATTACTAATCCTATAATTGTGAATAATAAAGCTATATGTTTCACGTTTTTACCTCTCATATTCCTATACCTATTTAAATAAAGTTAAAGTTCACAAAGAACAAATAAATTATCGGAGTTTTTGTATAAAAATTAAAATTTTATCTTGTTTTTTTTATTTATATATTATTATGACTCTATTTATCTTTTTATTATCTTTTTATTCCAACAACCATCGTTGTTGTATCAGGAATTCTAACATTTTGAGCTGGATATTTATAATGAGGAACATAAGCTCCCATCTTAACAAGATAGTCCATAGCATCTTTATGTCCATTTTCAGCTGCATATTCTAGAGGAAGTTTACCAAAATTATTTTGAATATTTAATTCCACATTTTGATCTACAAGAAATTCAACAACTTCTTTTCTTCCTGCAATAGAAGCATAATGAAGTACAGTATTACCATTAAAATCGCTATCATTAAGATTAGCCCCATAAATAGCCAATAAAACAATCATTTCATAATTATTATTTTGAGCTGCTAATAAAATAGGAGAGTACCCTTGATCATTTTTTGTTGAAATATTAGCATTGTTTTCGATAAGAAATCGAGCTAATCTTGTATGATTTTTGTACAATGCCCACATTAAAGGAGTAAAACCATTGTCATCTATCATATTAATGTCAACACCCCCTGCCATCAAGTTTTTAGTATATTCTATATTTCCAGTATAGGCAGCATCCATTATATTATTAGATGTTGTACTATATATATTAGTAAAAAAAAGTGTAAGAAAAAATAAAGTGATTAATTTTTTATACATTAGTATCATCCTTTTCATCAAAAAAACCCCTATTTATAATGCTATATAACAGGCTTAAAACATTATACTAATAAATCAATTTTTATCGCAAATTTTTAACTCATTTATTTTTATTAATATTTCACCTATTTTTATAACACTACTCAATATATATTTATCATATTTTTATAAGATTTTTTATAACCACTTTATAACCATTTGTGGAAGTAAAGTCTCTAAATATTCAGCGAGTCTATTTACAAATCACTTTATATATGCTATAGTATAACTAATATATAAGTGATTTCCACTTATTTCGTTGAAGAACAAACAGCATCTAGGCTTATTTGTTCATGAAATTTACTAGATAATCTAAATTAACCAAATACCTCCTATTGTTAATTTATTAGTAGCTTGTCTAAAATTTCTTACATATCATTCAGCTAAAATAAGTGCGACCGCTATAAATAATTTAAGGAGTATTC
>CAMQSH010000286.1 GCA_947036575.1 uncultured Brevinema sp.
TCCTAATCCTTTTTCACTCGTTTCTTCCTTATTTTTACTACTTCCGTTTTATAAAGCCCATCCTCTTCTATGAGTGTTTTGTATTTGAGGAGGAGCATAGCGACTCTCTCCGAATCCGATTCAAATGCTTTAGAGCGTGAGGAACTTAGGTAGAGTTTATCGACATAGTTATCTAGCTTAGTGTGGGCTTTACGGAGGCTAGGGGGCATAGTAGTGGGATTATAGAGATCGGCTAAAGATGAGTCAGGATAGACACTTCGTGCCATGAGGATAGCGTCTGCTAACTCCGTGAGTTGTCCCTTTTGTGTATCGTCTAGTGTGGGGCAGTCACCCCTCGTCCCCGTATGGGGAAATGGAAAATTATTATAGACGATATCTTTAGAATATCTATAGCGAGATTCTAGTCGTCCACATACAGTCCTCATCCATGCCATATGCATGCGTGAAGTCAAGATTGCAAACAACCACTTCGGAGCATTAAAGATCGGTTGTGTTGAAGGTCCTGCAATATTATATCCTTCAAAATAACCAATAGGAATATAGTCTCTATTTTCAGATGAAGTAATAGGAATGACCAAAAAATCTTGTTGTAATCTAGTTCCCTCTCTAATTTCTTGAAATAAAGTAGGAATATCGGCATCTCTTCTTGTCGCTTCTTTAGTACTTGCTAATCTAAATTGTCTTACGGCTTCTACTCTAGCTTTGACAAGGGGGAGAGCATTTAATTCATTAGGACTAATTCCCTCTAACCAAAGATAATAACGAGGAATACTATGGATCATTTCTCTAGCTCCTATAAAAGGGCGAATCCATTTTGTAGCTAAAGGCTCTTTACTCAATAACTCATCTTTTTCTTCTTCTGTCAATGAAAGATTGTTATCTTCTGTTGGTTTATTTCCCCACTGCATAGGCGTAATATCACATAGAGGCGTACTACGACTATCGATGAGGACATTAACGCCCTCTACGAGATAGGCATTAATAGCTGACACAGGGATTTCTCTATAGTCCAGCACCTTAGTAGGATCATCGTAAATAAACAGGCTTTTATCCTTTCTATCAAAAAGAGCAAATCCCACCACGATCACATAGACGGCAGCTCCGCCCTTGATCTCCGTCGTCCACTTAAAAGTCTGATGGGCAAAATTAATTTTCACCCCATCACTAAAAAGATCTTTCCACAGTATAGCCGTTTGCTCGCCTTGACAGATACTATTCGTCGACACAAAGGCACACTGCGTGTGATTGCCTTGGGGAGTTTTTAAGAAATTTGTTGCTTTTTTGTACCAACAACAGACATAATCCAAGCTTTTAGCTTTGGGATTGCTAGGGAAGATCATAGCGATATCTTCTTTTTGTTCTTTCGTTTGATATTTTTTGCCCACGAAAGGAGGATTGCCGACTATATAGTCAGGCGTGATATCTCTCAGGACATCGTTCTTCCAATCCAAGCTCAGGGAATTCCCACAAACAATATTAGCCTCATCATCGAGGGGGAGTTTTGCCTTATATGTCCCAAAACGATTCGCCAAGTCCATAAACATTTGTTGTTCGGTAAGCCACATAGACACCCTCGCCACATAGGACGAAAATTCATCTATCTCCACACCATAAAAATTGCTAATCTTCACATGGATGAGCGTAGCGATATTGTCAAAGTTCCCCTGTTTATAAGCATGCATAAGGATTTTATTTTCTAAAATTCGTAATTCCGTATAGGCAACAGACAAAAAGTTCCCACATCCACAAGCAGGATCAAAGATCACTAAGTTTCCTATCTTTTGCATTAATGTTTGTAATTTTGTAGTACGGTTTTTACCTTGGTGCTTTTCTAAAATAGTAGCAAATTCATCATTCAAATCTTTGATGAATAAAGGATCTAAGACTTTTTTGATATTTTCTATCGTGGTGAAGTGAGTCCCAAAGTTACGTCTTTCTTTTTCGTCCATAGCATGCTGAAAGATAGAACCAAAAATAATAGGCGAAATCGTCGCCCAATTAAAACGACAAGCTTTTACGAGGAGATCTTTCATCTTCTCATCAAAACTCACTTGAGCTATCGTTCTCTCAAAAAGCCCACCATTCACATAAGGGAATTTGGCTAGTCCTTCGTCCAAAACACTAGATCTCACATCACTATTCAAAAGGCTAAATATTTGGCTCAAATGCCCACCTAATAATTTGGCGGGGCTGTGTGTTACTTCGTCTTGAAAGATATCCTTATCAAAAATCCCCGTATCATCAGCGAACAAACAAAATAACAATCGCACCAATAACATCTCAAGATCTTTACCCGTATAGCCACTAGCTTTGAGAGCATCGTGCAGATCAGCCATGATATCGCCAGCTTCTATATTGACAGTGATCTCTTCCACGAAAGCTTTTTTCTCACCGAAAATTTGTTTCCATAGGGGAATATAATTATTAAGCTCATTGTAGTTAAATTCAAAAACTTCACTCGTTTGAAGATTTTTAATACGGAATTGTTTGAAATCACTTACGATAATAAAGAGGGGTATTTTGTCCATAGGTAGACGACCAGCATAATCGATAGCCTGTGAATAAGCATCGTCTAAATTCCTACCCTCGGATTTTTGTTCAATGATAAAATGCTTAGGATAAAAAGCATCGATGAATTTTCTGTCTATGGTATTCTCAAACCACAAACCATAAACATAAGCGGGAACACCAAAACAATGAAAAAAATCTGACCAAAAAACTTGGCTCTGTCCTTTTTCGTAGTTATAATCTTCATGCTCTGCTAAAAATTTTGTTAGTAGTGTTCTAATTTGATTTTCGTTATTTAATTGCATTTTATCCATGATAAATCCTTATTTAGATCTATGTTATCATACTATGATTTTATAATAATTACAAT
>CAMQSH010000287.1 GCA_947036575.1 uncultured Brevinema sp.
AAAATACAAAGAAATGCTCTTTTTAAAAAATATAATAAGTAATCCTAATATTATTATAGGCGATTATACTTATTATCATAGTTTTGACGATCCTCTTACTTTTGAAAAAAACATTCTTTATAATTTTGCAAATGACAAGTTAATCATTGGTAAATTTTGTGCTATTGCTCATGGTGTTCGATTTATTATGAATGGTGCCAGCCACAAAATAGAAGGATTCTCTTCTTTTCCATTTGCTATATTTCACGATTCTTGGTCTGAAAAAATCCCTCTAACAAGTTATCCTAATAAAGGTAATATCACTATAGGAAACGATGTTTGGTTGGGAATGGAATCTACTATTATGCCTGGAGTTACCATAGGTGATGGAGCTATTATTGCTGCTCAAGCTCTTGTTACTAAAGATGTTCCACCCTACACTATCGTAGGAGGAAACCCTGCTAAGATTATTCGAAAACGTTTTGATCAGAAGATTATAGACAAACTCCTCAAATTAAAATGGTGGGATTGGGATATACAAAAAATCACTGATAAGATTCCTTTTTTATATAATTATGATGAAGAAAAGCTACAACAACTACTAGATTTAGAGAATAAATAATGATAGAAAATCTAAAAAATATCTTACAGCAACAAAGCGATCCTACAAGAGCTCAAAGTCAACAAAAATATATGAAAGATCATTTTGTTTTTTATGGACTCCTCAAGCCCACTGTCAAAGAATTAGCACAACCTTTTCTAAAAGAATCTCTTTCTTGGGATATCGCCACAATAATCAACAGGTCTCAGCTATTATTCCATGAAGAAAAAAGAGAGTGTGCTTATATTGGTGTTTATCTACTAACACAAAATCACAAGCGTTTTTCTTATACAGAACTACAACAATGCTACCCTCTCATTGATACTAATCCTTGGTGGGATTCTGTAGATGCCTTGCAAAAGTTTTTTTCTTTATGGATACAAAAACACCCTGAGCATTTGAGAGAAGTATCTATTACTTGGAATAACTCAAGCTCTCTTTGGCAAAAACGCTCTGCTCTCATCCTACAACTAGGACACAAACAAAAACTAGCTACAGAATTACTTTCTGAAATTATTATTTCTAACAAAGATTCTTCCGAATTTTTCATTCAAAAAGCCATAGGCTGGATCTTGAGAGAATATAGCAAAACTAACAAGATCTGGGTTAGAGAATTTATAGTTCAACACCCTGATCTCAGCAATTTATCCAAAAGAGAAGCTAGTAAATACCTTTCTTAGTATTCAAAACAATATCGATATTAGTAAGTTTTCTATCAGACATCCTCAATACGAATTTAATACGCATAAACCATCGAAAAACCTAAAGATCGAGCTAAAAAAAAACTGAGGATTTTACTGATGATTTCTCAACTAAGATTAATGATATTATAAAGCTAATTTTCAAAAATTTCAATCACTAAGTTCATAAAAAATTGATAAATATTAAGCAAAGATGCCTTCTTTTTTATTTGATATTAAGATGTTGTAAAATGAAAACACACCCCTTAATGAGGTGTGTTTTTTATTTATATTTTGTTTGAAGTTAGTAGGGTCTAGTTGAAATACTTAATTAGAAAAAAGCTATGAGCTAGACTTGTTTCAATTTTTCTAAAAGCAAATTGTTAATATCAAGTTTAATTTCTAATGCGTTCAATACTTGTGGACTGTTACCTCGTATTGTGCATTCACCATAATAAGAACTACTTTTACACATCGATGGTTTTTCTTTTTTGTATGACTCTGAAAAACGCTTACCTGTATAGGCTTCATTATTATTAGAATCCCTTTTATGACCTAAAGAATGCCTTAATATATCGGCAGTATCAGTAGTATCAAGAATAAAAGTAGCAGAAGTATGATGGATACATCGCATTTCATAGCAACAATAAAGTCTATTATTTATTTCTTCTGTTAGTCCTTTTTTTATCATTATTTCACGCCATTTATTAGCGTAATAACGCTTATCATCATGCCCATTAAACAGGTAGTCATTTTCTTCTTTATTTTTAGACAAGAAAATAAAAACTTTATTCAAAAAGTGATTCAGATTATCCAATAGTTTATAGTTACTAGTTTTAGATTGTCTAATCTCAAGAACATTATAATTAGATAGAAAATCATTTTTTTTCAATTGAGCAATTTCACCTACTCTACTCGTAGTTATATATAAAACATACAAATAACAAGAAAAGTCAATATCATCATTAATAGCAGTACAAATAATATCTTGTAAAATATTATTTAGGATAATCTTTGAATGCCCTTGATTTCTATTTTTGGGCTTTTTTAGTATCCTTTGCTTTAATGAAATGACTAATTGTTCAGGTAGAATAGATTTATTTTTACAGTGATTAAGAAAAGTTATAAAATCACGACAGTAATTATAGAAAGTCACCGTATAACGTGACTTGTCAATAGTAATATACTTGTCTTTTAATTTTTGAATAAATGAATCAAAATACTTATCATTTAAATCAATCCAATCAATTTTATAGTGTATAAAATATTTTTCTAATCGTTGATAATCCTGTATAGTACGCTCAGCGATAGCCAAATTTTTATAAAATAGTCTGTAGGTATCAAGTAGAGATTCTGGTAGATCTACAGAAAATTTGTTAATTTTAATATATTTTCTAGGGCTTATAGGTATAGAAGAGTTAAGACAAATTTGACGTTTTTCTTCTCGCTCTTTAAGCTGAATACATACTTGTTCTTCTATCTTTAATTTATCAATAAACATCTTCCCTTTTTCGAGAGCTATATCTCTACAGCATGTCTTAAGGCTTTTTTCATGATGCTTATCTTTTTTATAAAAATATTTTAACATTTTAGCAAAGTCTTTGCCGAAATCA
>CAMQSH010000288.1 GCA_947036575.1 uncultured Brevinema sp.
CTTCAGGAATACTTAATTTATTCCATCCTCCAGTTCCTAAGCTACCATTTTTAGGCTCTTCTACAATATTATGTAGTGTATTAAAAGCTGCCACATAGGGGTAAGTATAGGTTACTAATTCTCTGAGATTTTCGTTAGAATTTAAATCATTGTTTTGACACCCTGTTAAGAGTACTACAATAGCTACTGGTAAATACCATATATGTGTTTTCATAAAACACTCCTTTATATTGTTTTTTATTTAATAATTTTTAGCTAGTTATATACACACAAATATATTAAGATAGAAGATGTTTGTCAAGAACACCACTCTCTATTACTAAAGGTATACACCTTAGGTATTCGCCTTCGGTATTTGCCTTTTTAAAATACCTATTGATAAAAAAATAAAAGTGTTTTATAATATATATGCTTATGCTTTAGGAATCTATGAATAATCTGTTTTCTATCTTTTACTTTTAGAAGTAATAAATTATTATCTATTAGTTCTTTTTTATTTTAATAACACGATGTGTTACATATATAAATACTATTCTTTGTTTGGACTAGATATACGCTATTATAAGCTTTATTATCTTATCCTAGCTTTGAGTAGAAGTACCCTCATATCATTATCACGATGAGGATTTTTTAGAGATATAAAGTCATAGGAGACTAATATGAAATATTCTATTATTATAGGATTGTTAATACTTGGAGGTTGTCAAAGTATGTCTTCTTCCCAAAAACCACTTGTTGTAGCTCATAGAGGAGCTTCTGGTTATGTTCCAGAACACACTCTTGCATCTACAGTACTTGCGCATAGTTTTGATGTTGATTATTTAGAAGCTGATCTTGTGATGTCTAAAGATAATATACTTGTTGTTATGCACGATCATTCTTTAAATACAAGTACAGACGTTGCTCAAAAATTCCCTAATCGCCAAAGAGCTGATGGGGCTTATTATGTAATTGATTTTACATTAGCTGAATTAAAAAGTCTTGTTGTCCATGAAAGACGTAAAGATAATATGATAGATATGGTTTATCCTGATCGTTTTCCTTCTGTAGATACGGTATCTGATTTCCGTATTCCTACCTTTGAAGAATTTCTTATTGTTGTTCAAGGTCTAAATAAAAGTAGAAATAAAAATATTGGTGTTGCTCCTGAAGTCAAAGAACCATCTTTCCATGAAAGAGAAGGTAAAGACGCCTTAAAAGCTACTGTTGATATGCTAACCAAATATGGCTATAACACACCTGATAGCAAAGCAATGTTACAAGCATTTTCTTATGATGCAGTTAAAAAAGCTAGACTAGAATTAGGGTGGAAAAGTGATCTTATTATCTTAATTTGTGAAACTGGTGGACAAAATCTATCAGACGATAAAGCTGAACACGAATGGCTCCTTACAGCAGAAGGTATTAAGGATGTTTCCCAGTATGCTAACTGGTATTCACCTTGGGTAGGAACATTATATGATACAGATCCTACAAGCTCTAAAATTACCGCTAAAGCTATAGTTCAACAAGCTCATGATTCAGGAATGAAAATTGTTACTTGGACACATAGAACAGATTCTATAGTTGCTCCATTTACATCTTCAGATGAAATGTTAGATTCTGTATTTAACACACTAAAAGTAGATGCTTTATTTTCTGATCAATCTGATAAACTTATTGAATACCTAGAACGTAAAAAAATGCGTTAGGCTCATCTATAGCTCAAATACAAATCAAAAAACTCCTAATATAGAATAAACTATACTAGGAGTTTTTTATTTATTTATAAATTAAATGCACATTAAATATTTTTTAACAAATATTGTTTCCAAGGGCTATCTTCATCTTCAATCAAACCTTTAGTAATGTCTATAAGACCACTTATCATCATACTTGGTCCGCTCCACATACATCTTCCTATTATATATCCAGCTCCAAACTCAGACCAATCTTTATATACTTTACAAGATTCATCTTTAGCTTTTTTTAGGATATCCCAAGCTTCATCTTCTGATATATAGCCAAGATCATAACAACAACGAGCTACTAATACCAATCGTCCCATATCCCAAGCTAAAATTGAAAGCTTTGTAATATCAGCACGATTTTGAATAAATCCATTTCCTTCTAAATCTTCAATAGTTTCGTTTAGATTTTGCATGTACTCTTGTGCACTTTCTTTTTCTTCATCGTCTAAGTGTTCATCATGTAGATTGGTTGATTGTTCTGAAACACCAGCTTTGATAGCTTCATAAAAGCCTCTATGACCAGTATCTAGGAACCATTGTAATATTTCTAATGCCGTTTCTCTATCGTCAATCCCATAATAGTCTGTAAGATTCTGAGTTGTTTCGCTTTTATCAACACCCGTTGCTAGGGAATTACAAAAACTCATTGTCTGTTCTGCGTTAATTGCCCCTATATTTAAGGATGTGTACTGCTCAGCAGTTAGCTCTTTAGCTTTTTTATTTTTACTATATTTTCCACTCATCAGTACCTTTATCAATTTTTTGAAAAAACCCATGTTGTATACCTCTTTGTATTATATTTTTTAATCAAATAAATTAATGTATACCCACTATTTATTGACTATTGCTAATTGTACCATAGATTATAGTAAAATACAATAGCTTTCTAAATATAATTTTTATATTATTAATCTAATATTATAAAAATTATTAAATAAAAAACTCCTAGTATAGTTTATTCTATATTAGGAGTTTTCTTTTTATTTTAAATATCTAAAGTTAATTTTAACATCTCTACTTTTGCCGCTGTAGCATGATAACAAATTGATTTATAGTAGCAATCATTACTATTAAAAATTTCTATCATTAATTTTATTTTATGAGAAAGCTCTTGGTGCTAATTTTCTTTAGGGGGTTTCAT
>CAMQSH010000289.1 GCA_947036575.1 uncultured Brevinema sp.
ATTTTAAAAGCAACTAAAATCCCCATCAGCATTAATACTGATAAAAGCATGGACATAGCTATGGGTCTTTTAACAGAAAAATCTATAATAGACAAATTTAACCCCCTCAGCTAATTAAAAATAAAAAAAATAAGCCCTGTATACTAATAAGTCTTATTTATGATAAAAAGATTCGTATTTTATGTATTATAACATTTTACTAAATACTATTCAAGAGATAAAAATAAAACATCGGCTGTATAGATGTTTTATTTTACTACTTACATAAACGAATAACCATAATAATAGGTGTTTTTTTATTTTTAAAAGGAACTTCATAAAAGCTATCTAAGACAAATCCCACATCAAATGCACTATGTAATATTTCACTGATTGAACGATGATAATAATTTTGTAGGGCTGGTTGCCCCTCAATAGCAAAACCTTTATCAATACAACTTGTAAAATAATCTTTGTTAGGATAAGTAAAACAAGGATGATGTGTTGCAAAAACAAAAGTACCATTATCCGAAAGCATCTCGTAAACAGCCTTAAAAAGAGGTTTTATATCTGAAATATCCATAATAGCCATATTTGCTACCGCTTTATCAAAAGAGTGTTGTTGTTTTAAACTTAATAATTGCTGATATTCTGTAGCATCACAAACCTTAAACTCAACTCTATCTAACACTTCTGATCTGCGTTTTTTAGCAAGTTCTATCATCTTTGAGCTATAATCAAAAGCGATAACTCTTGCTCCTATTTTAGCCATGTATTCCGAAAAATTTCCATTACCACAAGCTATATCTAATATCAAATCATCTGGCTTTATTTCTAATAATTTTTCTGTGTGAGGTCTTACCAGATCACGATGAAAGTAATTAGAATGATCGCCCATTTCTTTATCCCAAAATTCAGCATTTAACTCCCATGCCTCTAAACCTTTATCAATATTATTCATCTTATCCCCTTCTAAAATAACTCATCGCTTAGATTCTTACTTTCAGTAATCAACTAACTATATCATAACATATAGTACCAAAAAATCAAGAGTACACAAAAAAAAAGACAGATAGCATTATACTACCTGTCTTTTTTTGAACTAATGTTCTTATATAAATTTTAATCTTCTCTGATTACAAATGGGAATCGTTTTCGGATTCCAGCATAAGCTGTAGGAACAACTAGGAGTGTAAAGAATGTAGAAAGGACTAATCCTCCAATAACTGAAGTTGCAAGAGGTGCATAAGTATCTCCACCTTCTCCAAGCCCTAAAGCCATTGGGAACATTCCTAAAATTGTTGTAAAAGTAGTCATACACACGGGGCGAATTCTTCGAACTCCGGCAATAATTGCTGCTTCATCTTCAGGAATCCGTTTTGCTAATAAGGTATTAATATAGTCAATTAGAACAATACCATTATTAATAACGATACCCACTAGGATAACAACACCAATAGCCGAATATACATTTAAGGAATGCCCTGTTAAAAATAATAAAATCATAGATCCCAATGCTCCAAAAGGAACAGAAATCATAATAACTAAAGGAGCAATATAAGATTCAAATTGTGCTGCCATTAATGCATAAACTACAAAAATAGCTACAAAAAATGCCAATAACAATGAAATCATACTTTCTCTTGTTTCTTCTGCATCACCTTTGAATAAGATAGTAGTACCAGAAGGTATAAACATTTTTTCTGATATAGCTTCTTGAATGGCACTTACAGCACCAGCTACATCTTTTTCATAAGCACCTGTTGTTGCTGCTCTAATTGTTAAGACACGAATAGAATCCGCTCTTTCAATCTCTGCAGGTCCTAGACGTTGCTCCGCATCCACTAATGTTCTAAATGGAACTGAATTTCCTGAAGGAATAGGAATATTAAGATTTAACAATGAGTCAATAGAAGTTCTATCTTCATCTCTAACACGTACTCGTGCATCTATATCATTACCTGTTGTTCCTAAGATTGTAGTTGCTACACGTCCACCAAAAGCAGTACGAATTGAATTAAATAATGTAATAGGTGAAAGACCAGCCTGTGCTAATGCAATCCTATCGGGTCTTAATACAACTTCAGGAACACCACCATCTGCAGTATTTCTTGGATTGTTAATTCCCTCGATTCCATTAAGTATTACAAGTAATTGCTCAGCAATTTTTTCACTAACTTCTAAGTCATTTCCTTGAATTTGAATTTCTATAGGTTCACCACCAGAACCTCCACCCATACCACCACCAACAGAAATAAAACTTTTAACAGGATATTTTGCTAGAATAGGTCTAACTCTATCAACGATTTGATTAACAGTTTCATCTCTATCAGCACGAGAAACAAGGGTCACTCTCATTTGAGATTTGTGATCTAAAGAAGCTCCAAAAAAGCCTTTACTATCTTTTACTTTTAAACCAATAATTTCAAGATCTTCACCTACTGCATCTCTAATTTCTCTTAAAATTTCACGAGAAAGAGCTTCGTTATATTGATATTTAGTACCTAAAGGATAGGTCAGGTTAACTGTAAATTGTCCATCATCATTAGTAGGCATATATTCTTTTGCTGAAATCCAAGTGAATAATAACAATAGAACAATAACTACTACATTTCCCCCATAAACTACTAGTTTTTTATGGGCTATACACCACTCTAAAGCATGTTTATAAACATAATCAGTATCATGAAGAAATCTATCATTAAAGCGCATATTTTGTCTTTTGTACTCTGGAATAATTTCTTCTTCATCTGGATCAAACCCTTCCATATGAACTTCTTTAATTAAGATAGAACATAACATTGGTACAAGAGTAATAGAAATTAATAAGGATGCTAATAGACCAACAACAACTGTAATAACAAGATCT
>CAMQSH010000290.1 GCA_947036575.1 uncultured Brevinema sp.
ATTTTTGTAACAATTTCTTCTGTGCTAATTATTCCAAATTTTAATGATATAGAAAATCCTTTAGCACTCATTAGTTTGTTATTATTTTGGTGTTTAACTCCTTTTTTTATAGTTAAATATTTATATACAAAGGAAAAAACTATCCAAGATGAAATCAAAAGTAATCAAGAAGAAGATTCATACAACACATCTATAAAAATCGATCAAATTTCAAGTAATTCTCCTATCCATCCATTAATAAAATTTATTAATTTATTCAATGTTTTCCATTATATTAAAAACTATCAAAATCATAAACAAGAAATACAAAGACTACAACAAGAGAAAAAAGAATCTGAAATAAGAGAATTATTTAATATTATTAAGCGTGAATTTATCAATGGTGTGACACCCTTAGAAACTTCAATTAATCTACCAGAAAAGGAGACTGTTTTTTTTCAATTAGATAATATAGCGTGGCAAGAATCTAGAAAAATAACCACTTCTGTATCTTATATTGGTGTAAATCAAAGACTTAAAATAGCAAAAGGTCTCTCTGTTAATATTGGAAATATAATGAGATCTCCTAATATTGATGAATCTTTAACAATCATAGAAACAGGTCAATTATATATCACAAATAAGAAAATACTATTAGTTGGTAAAAATGGAAGTAAAAATATCCCTATAGAAAAAATTCTAAATATTACGGTGTACTCTTCTGCTATTGGTATAGTTAGAAGTACAGGTAAAAAAGTAGTATTCTCAATGAATTTAGAAAATATTATAAGATGTAAAATAATATTAGAATTCATACTTGGCAATTCAACCCTAGAGGAATTGTTATCAGATTAATACTTAATTTTTTCATATATGTTCCCCCAACATTCATGTGTATACCCCCCATTTTTTTGGTATCCATCAAGACATATATTATATATTACTTTCTTAATTATGCAATACTTTATTTGTATTATTATATAATCAGTTTAATTATCATTTATACAAAGAATTAATATTTTAATATTCATACAACTTTTTAATTTATTTTTATCCAAAAAAAAGCTCTCAGTAGTTGAGAGCTTTTTTGGGTGTAATAGTAATATTATCTATATCGGTTTACAGTTCTTTTTTTTGTAGTCATATTTTTTACAACCCAATTAGTATTAGATCCACATTCGGAACATGGCTCTTTAGAGTAACCTGTGATATGCACTGACAAAGTATCGCAAGCCATACATCTATACACTCCACTTTTTGATGAAGTATCAAGTATATTTCCTTCCATAATTTCCCCCCTTGAAATATGAAATCCTCTTATATTATATATAATTAATTAATTAAAAAAAGGCAATCCTTATTTTTATATAAAACTTAGGAAAATTTTATTTTGATTATTTTAAATCCTTTTTTATAATTTTATGCTTATAATTATATTATTTCCTCATAGAAAAAAAGCCCTCTGAAATAGAGGGCTTTTTTGATTCTAATAATATTATCTATTTAAATTATATCAGTTACAATAGTAATGTATAAACTCCTCTATTACTGAGGAATTTTTTGATTGGTATGAAATGATTTATTTATCATTTGAGTTTTTTTAACCCAATTAGAATTAGATCCACAGTCGGAACAAGATGCCTTAGGATGGCCTTTAACATGAACTGATAGATTTGTACAAGCTGTGCATTTGTATACACCACTTTCTGATGAAGAATGGAGCTTACTTCCTGCCATATTCCATCTCCTTAAAGTATAAGATTTCCCATTTCATATTTTTATATTTTATCTCCTTAAAATATCTCTAGTTTCTAATTAAGTAATATTATAATGTTTAATTTTAAAAAAACAATCATTATTTCTTTTATTTACAAAAAAATGTTAATTGCATTACTCATATGAAAATAAATTTAACATATACCCTTAATAGATCTATAGATTTTGTAATATTTTTATCTCTTCAGAGATTTGATCAAGAGTCTTCTTATGAAAATCAGAGATATTTTTATCTTCATAATGAAGAGGTATATTTTGTAATATTTTTATCTCTTCAGCGATTTGATCGAGAATATTATTCATTTGTTGTTTGGGTTTCCATAACCCAGTTAGAATTAGATCTACATTTGGAACAAGGTGCTTTATGATGTCCTTTAACATGAACTTCTAAATTTCCACATTTTATGCATTTATATGCTCCACTTTCTGATAAATGATCGAGTGTATTTCCTACCATTTTCTATCTCCTTAATATACTGAGTATATATTAAGGTAATCACTTAATTGAAAAAAGACAATTTTTATTCAGTGCATAAAAAAGCCCACAGACAGTTGTATTGTTAACATTTTAACAGTAGTCTTAAATATTCCTATCTAAATACCAATCCCACGAAAAATATACAAACTGCTATGAGCAATTATAATAAATATACCGTGAGATCGGTATCAAGATAAATCTATGCTTTGTGAAAACATTGTATCTACATACATGACACATCATGTCTTTAAAACAAAAAAGAATTATCCAAAGATAACTCTATACTTTAGAAAACAATAAGTGAACATCGCACACGATATTGTTTTTTAATCCAGAGAAAAAAAGGTTTAAAACTAGATTTTTCTTTTTAAAGTATGAGATAAAAACATGAAATAGCCTATTTATAAAATAGTTAAAATGTTAACAATTCATTATAAATCTATTTAATATAGTTTGTCAAGAGGATTTTATAAAAATTAAAAGGACAAATACTTTACTCACTCCAAGATAACAACTTAGATAAATAGTCAAAGTGTATAATCATCCACTCCAACTAAAAGAATTTAGTATTTGTCCCATTTAAAAGTACTTCGTACTT
>CAMQSH010000291.1 GCA_947036575.1 uncultured Brevinema sp.
GTGTTACTTTTCTTTAGGGGTAGGAACACCCCGATTTTTCTGCTAAGATCTTCTTTTAGGGGGCGTCCATAGAAACGCCCCCTATAACCCTGTTCTACTTAAGGGGACTCCTCGCCCCCTTAAGAATCCCCCCGATGTAGATTTTAAGAAAACTAATTTTCAAATCATCTCTCAATAACTATATACGATTGGTGTGGGTAGCGTAGCATGCCGACACAATCTCCTATATTGAGATGATTTTGTAGTCACGGCTTTTCGCCTCATAAAATTGGGGGAGATATAACAATAAATCTATTGACAAAAATATAAATCTGATTTATAATATAATTGCTTAATATTCTAACAAACTAGAAATAGTTTGTTTTCTATCTTATGCTTTTAAAATAGCATTGGATTATCTATGGATAATTCTTTTTTGTTTTAAAGCAATGTTCCTACTTGTCTTATTACTTCACCATGAAGTAAATTTATATAATTGCTCATAGCAGTTTGTATATTTTTTCATGGTGAAGTAGTAGATAGAAATATTTAGAACTTTGTTTGTTAGAATATTAAGCAGTACAAACTCTATGGGCTTTATTGCATGATAATATCATTATAAAATAATCCTCATAGTAGTGCCTCAATGGCAGATTGTGAGGTTTTTTTACGCCCTATACTCGGGGCATGCTCCCCGCTATGAATAATAGTTTGAGGGAGCTGTCTTTATCATAAAATCAAAATTTAAGGAGGTTTTTATAAATATTTTAAATACACATGCAAACAGACAGAGTGCAGAGGATTTTAAAACAGGTACATCAAAAAACAAAGTTGTTAATGTATCTTTAGCTGGGGGAATTGTTGGGATTTTTGTTTCTCCAAGAAAGAAAATAGAAGAAAAAATTAATTTTATGAATGCACAAGGTTATAAATTTGTGTATAGTTTGGGAGCTAATTCAAATATTATATTTTTGATATTTTCTGTATTTGTTTTAGTTATAACATGTTTTATCTATATGCCTGTACCGTCTTATATGCTTGTATTTGAAAAAGTAGAAAGATAATTTTCATCTTTAAAATCAAAAAAGCCCCTAAATTAATAGGGGCTTTTTATTTTGCGTTAACAATTTATTTTTTGAGTGCAGCCATAATTGCTGGTGCTTTACCTGCAGAGTTAAGAACTTTGACACACTTTTCTTTGTACATTTCTGTCATTGCATCACGAGCTGGTCCAAGATATTTACGGGGATCAAATTCAGCAGGATTTTCAGCAAGTACTTTTCTCAAATGAGCTGTTAATACTAAACGAGAATCTGAGTCAATATTGATCTTACAGACAGCTGAATGAGCTGCTTCGAATAATTGTCCTTCTGGGATACCGATAGAATCTTCAAGTTTTCCACCGTATTTGTTGATCATTGCAACTGCATCTTGTGGTACAGAGGAAGATCCGTGTAATACAATAGGGAATCCAGGGATTTTTTGTTCGATTTCTTTAAGGATGTCCATACGAATTTGTGGTTTTTGTCCAGGCTTAAATTTGAATGCTCCATGAGAAGTACCAATAGCAATAGCTAATGAATCCACACCAGTTTTAGATACAAATTCTTGTACTTCTTCAGGTTGTGTATAAACGTGATCTTCTGCAACAACATCATCTTCTACACCTGCAAGAACACCTAATTCACCTTCAACAGTTACATCAAATTGGTGAGCAAATTCAACAACTTTTTTTGATAAGTTGATATTATCTTCGAAAGAATGATGTGATCCATCAATCATAACGGAAGAAAATCCAGACTCAATACATTCTTTACATGTTTCGAAAGTATCACCATGATCCAAATGAAGAACCATAGGAATTTCGCCAATACCTTTTTCTTTTGCGTAAGCTTTCATCATTTCGACAGCTCCACGACCCATCCAAGATAAAAGTACAGGATTCGCATAAGCACGAGCACCTTTTGAAACTTGAAGAATAACAGGAGATTGTACTTCAACACAAGCCATAACGATAGCTTGGATTTGCTCCATGTTGTTAAAATTGAAAGCTGGTACTGCAAATTTATCTTTGACAGCCACTTCGAACATTACTTTAGAATTGACAAAACCTAGTTCTGTATAATGCATAGAAAACTCCTAAATGTTTTATTTATGTTTAAGTATACTATAATATTTATTTCTTGTCAAAGAAAGAAAAATCATTTATTAAAAAATGATAGTATTCTGATAAAGAATCAAATAATTCATCAGAAATATTTTGGATATATATTTCATTTTCACTAACACTATTGGGAGAAACTTCTAATCCGTAATTATTCCAAATAGTCGTATTTGCTTCTATTGGTACAGTTGTACTGATTTTTAGAGTATAATTAGTTCTAGTAATATCAATAATATTTGACATTTTCAAAGAATTTACAATAAAGATACTTTGTACCGTATCCCAAAATAATAACACATATTGAATTTGAGTAAATATTTCTGAGGTCATATTATTTGTTGTCAAAGTTATGAAAGTACTTGTTTGTTGAATAGGAATATTATGAGTCTGAGATATTTTTTGTACAAGTTTTGGATCTATTTTTGTTGTTGAATTAACAAATAAGGTAATTTGATTTTCAGTATGAGTTAATGATTTTATATTTTTAGAACCTTGTAAAGAGTTGAGTAATTCAAGTATAAAAATATTATTTAGTGAGTTATAGACTAATTTTAATTGAAAAGCAAGTTGAGGGCTTAATTTACCATAAATAAGATGAATAAAATTATCTTCTCTAATAATACCTTGAGCATTTAATCTGAGAAAAAATTCATTATCAGCTAATAAAGAAGGGTCTTT
>CAMQSH010000292.1 GCA_947036575.1 uncultured Brevinema sp.
TAATTTTTATAAAAAATATATTTTATTGAATATTCATAGCTTTTATATCTAAATTCATCATAATATTTTAAAAAAATCCGATACTACTAAATAGAGTTCTATTTAAAGGAAAGGAAATATTTATGAAACTATTATTATTGTTTAATTTATTATTAATACAGATAACGATCTTCGGACAAGAAGAAACTCCACCAGTAGAAACTGCTGTTGAAACAACACCTATAGACGAAAACACCTTATCTCCAGAAGAAACAGAACTTGCTTCTTGGAGAGAAACTATAGAATATGGAGTTTCAGATCAACGATTAGCAATAGTAAAAAAAATACGATCTGGAAAAAGAAGTGATGGTATAGAACTATTAGAAACTTCTTTTATTAATGAAAATAATACTTCTATAAAAGAAGAAATTATTTATGTTTTTATTGACATGAAGCATAAAGACAATACTCAATTTTGGACAGATCTCTTTACCACAGAAACAAATCTTTCTGTATTACAAAGAGCTGCTTATGCCGTTGAATTATTAGAAATTCCTGTTGGAGCTGACATTTTTACAGCTTTACAAACACAAATGATAGAGCCTAAAGCCATGAGATTTAATGCAGCCGCTGTACAAGCCTTAGGAAAATTAAAAAATACGGAAGCCTTACCTCTCATTCTAGAAATGGCAACTAATATCACTAACCATCAAGATCTTAGGGGCTCTTCAGTAGTAGCTTTGGGAATGTATCAAGATGAGACTATGATCCCAATATTACAAGGATTACTCACCAATACTGGTGAAACCCGTCTCATAAGACGATATGCAGCCTTGGCAATAGGACATACAGAAAATCCACAAGCAATAGAAATTTTAACACCTATCGCTATCAATGAACTAGAAGAGCAAACTGTTCGTCTTAATAGTATTTCAGGATTGGGTTATGCTAATTCTCAAGAGATTATACCAACACTTGAAAATTTAACAAAGTCAGACAATACTGCTGTTAGAACAGAAGCGATCAAAAGTTTAGCTAAATTAAAAGCTGGATCTTCACGAGCTATTTTAGAATATAAATCTAAAAATGATCCAGAATCAATAGTCAGACGAGAAGCTAAGAATGCTCTTAAAATTTTAGATGAAGCTGAAGGGGTTGGAGAATTTGCTGAAGAAGCTGAAGGAGTTGACGGAGAAGAAGCGGTAGCCAATCCCGTAGCAAACTAATATTATAAATCAAATGCTATTAAAAAAAAACACACTTTAAAAAGTGTGTTTTTTTTTGGAATTGTTATTTTATTATTTATATATTCTTTACTCTGATTCTTCAGGGGTCTCTAACCTAAGAAAAGGAGCTAGTTCATTTAGATTTATACCAGCTGTAGAACTTTCTGGAGTTGGATTACGATAGACTTCATCATTTACAATTTGTAAAGCATAAAATCCTGAATCATCAGCAGCTCTATAATAAGCAGTATCTCCAGACACTATGGAATCAAAATGATAAAAAATTTGTTGTATATCTATTGTTAGATCTACATTAGCATTGAATACATAATTTTGGATGCCCGCAGTATTTACTTCATAAGCAGATAATCCTCTAAGTTTATCTTTAAAAGTGTGAGATTCCGTTGCAGAACAAGTCGCCAGCAGTAACATATTCATACATAATAAAATTCTAGGTATTGTCATTATTATCCTCTTTTTTTTAACTGATTTATAATATTGTTTTTTTGTAATTCTTTATAAAAAGGAAACTCTTGTGTTTCATTTTTTTCTAATTGACTATAGATGAATTCGCCACCTTTCGTCCAATGGTAGTGAGCACTTGCTCCACCACTTTCTCCAGCCATTACTTTTTGTAATCTAGGGATAGTAACAGTATCTATATAGTCCATCTGTTCTATTCCTATCCATAGCCGACCAGCCTTGTGAGCAACAGCTGCTGTAGTCCCAGAACCTAAGAAAAAATCTATGATTCTATCTCCTAGTTTAGTGGTAATATCAATTATTCTAGCAATTAACAATTCTGGTTTAGGGTAATCAAAAACAGATTCTTGAAACAATTCTTTTATGTGTTTAGTCCCTTTACTGGTGTAAAAGTCTTTTTCATTCCAAACTGTTCTTGCTAATCGGGTTTTTTTTCTATATTTTTCAAAAATTAAAAAACTATCTTTTGAGGGTCTTGCAATAAGATTTGAGGACAAAGTATCATTCGTAATATTATCTAAAACTTTAGTTTTACCCCATCTCCATACTGTATCTACACCTTGAGATTCTCTTGGATAAATTTCTATCCAGCCCCTTTTTTTGGTAAGTGATACCTCATGATGTCCATGAATATCTTGATTTTTAGGGTTAATATAAAAAGGATAATACAAATTAGGTCTATTACCTTGATGAAATCTAACATTACCATTTCTGAGGCTTCTTAGCTCAAATCCCCCCAAAGTATCTTCTAGTTTGAATTCTTTGTCTAGTATTAGAGGGTTTAATTCTGTGTTTGGTGTCTTACTATAAAAAATTAAATATTCATGCGTTCGTGCTAAAGATCTATAATCTCTACCACTAGGATTGGTGAGAACGGTGATCATTCCTAAGAAATTTTCTTCTCCGTAAATCTCATCTAAAAGCACTTTTAAGTAAGCTTGTTCATTTTCGTCACATTGAACAACTAAAATGCCATCATCTTGGAGGAATTCCCTAGCTACTTCTACTCGATTTTTCATAAATAAAAGCCATAGAGATCTTGAAAATTTGTCTTTGTAGGTAAACGTATTACCCGTATTATAAGGAGGATCTATATAAATTAATTTTATAGATTCTTTAAAAATAGGCAAA
>CAMQSH010000293.1 GCA_947036575.1 uncultured Brevinema sp.
GCCTTCACACTAGCAGCGTAAATCGGATCCGTAATTCGCATACGTAATACAGCGGACGTCGTACAACACTGTGGAAAGTGTCGGAGTACAACGGTGGTGGGGGCGGGGCGGGGGGAGTGTTTCAGAGTTTTACAATGGCGGAGCGACTGGAGAGGCTGATTTTGTTGGTGTCCGAATGCCCAGTCTTGTATGATCTTGCATATGAAGGCTACCGCGATATAAACAAGAAGGCGGCAGCTTGGAGAAAAGTTGCAGAGGATGCAGGCATGTCAGGTCGGTTAAATGTGATGCCAATGTCAATAGTTGAGTTAGTAATGTCAAACGAATGTTTCATTAACCATTTACCATTACCCGTGTTTCTATGAAAAGTTATTAAAGTGTCTGTCTGTCTGTCAATACTTGTCACTATACAAATGCACAACATTTGCTATGTCCTGTTGTTGGTTGGATGAGCCACTCTGTCACTGCACAATAGTATAGTTGAGCATCAGTTCACTAATTGTTTTACTGAACTAGCCTGGCTAGCACCAGAATAAGCTCAATATTTTAAGGTTGAACATTATTCTTTAGTCTACTCATTAACTGAATGTATCTGACAAATAGTTAATTTGTACCTACAGTATGTGTCTGTGCTGAACTGTGTCTGTGCTTTTCAGTTGAGGAAGCAAAAAAAAAGTGGAGGGACCTCCGTGATGCTTATGTCCGGTTCAGGAGGGAGGACCAGTCTAGGCGGGTAAGCGGGGCCGCTGCCTCTCAGAGGCGTCCCTGGCGCTACTCCCAGATCATGTCCTTCCTCCTGCCGTTTATCACGCCACGGAGGACAAGCTCCAACCTCACACCGGAAGAGAGCCATGAGGGAGAGAGCCATGTCAGAGAGGGAGAGACCCAAGAGACGGTGGTCTCAGAGGAAGAGAGCCAGGAGAGAGAGAGGGAGAACCAGGAGAGAGAGAGGGAGAACCAGGAGAGAGAGAGAGAGATCCAAGAGAGAGAGAGGGAGATCCAGGAGAGAGAGAGAGATGGAGATGGAGAACAGCCCGCACAGGGGGCTGCACAAGGGCAGACACAGGAGAGTGTGCGCCCATGTGAGGTACAGGGCACCTCAGGGGAGCGCAGGCGAAGGCGGCGTCTTGTCCCTTCTAGCACCTCTATCTTTGAAAGAAGGATTGTAGATGCAATTGAGTCTGCAAACGAAGTCCCGCCAAGACAGGAAAAAGACCCGGACCAGGCCTTCTTGGATAGCCTGCTCCCTGCCCTCAAAAGGATGTCCACCCAAAAGAATGCAGAAACTAAGCTGAAAATGCACCAGCTCATATATGAAGCAGAATTTGAGTGTTAGTATTTTGTTGTGAATATTCTCCACACTGGCATTGATAATGTGTAGCATGCTGCCATCTAACCTTTTCATTTTGTTTTACAGAATCTGGTGCATCTGCATCTGAAGCGGGCACACACACACACACACACACTCTATTATAGTTATAGTTGTTATTAGTTATAGTTTAGTTTTGTATTATACACTTAGTTCAATAAAGTTCACTTTAACAATTATTTGGTATTGTGTTTTCTTTTTGGGTAGAATTACAAGAGATATTTCCACACAGAATTGGTTTATTAGAAACCCTGAAGAAATGACACAACACTGTCATGGAATTGCAATTGCCTGTAATTATGACACAACATCATATTGGTGGACACCTCCTGCCTCAGAGGAAAAGTAGGTGGTGTAGGCCTCTCTGGCACGCACTGCCTCTGCAGTTGAATTATTGGCACCTTGTCGGGTGACACTGGGCAAGCTTAGCAGAGGACAAGAGGGGGGGTGGGGCACTGGATTCTGCCTGGGTGCCGAGGTGCGTCGTGGGGCATCGTGGCGAAGAAGGTTGTGGAGGACACATGTTGCCTTCACGCAAATCTCCACATTGTGTGGATGCTGGAACATCACTCTGTGGTAGATCCTGAACCTGGCTGCCAGCACACCGAAGGCTTGCTCTACTACCATTCTTGCCCGAGACAAGCGGTAATTGAACATCCGACGGCGTCTGCAGAGATTCCTCCCTGGATATGGTCGCATCAGGTGACGGCGCAGTGGGAAGGCTTCGTCCCCCACAAAGGTGTGAGGAAGCGGCCCAAGATCCTCTGCTCCAGGGATGGTGGCATCTGCCGGCACTCCCAAGGTGCCTGCCTGTAGAGCTTGACCAAAGGCAGACTCCCTCAGTGTGCCTCCATCACTCCCACGACCATAGGCACCCACATCAATGACCCGGAAGCAGAGGTTGGCATCTACAACCGCGAGGAGCACGATGGAGAATGTCCCCTTATAATAAAAAAAAAGGGAGCCTGAATTGGGTGGTGCCACGATCCTCACGTGCTTCCCGTCAATGGCCCCCACACAATTGGGGAAGCCGCGGTTTAACCAGAACTGATCTGCAATATCCTGCCAATCACGCTCCTTTGGCACAGGCATGTACACTCCCACTAGCTCCTCCCAGATTGCCTTGGCCACCTCAGGTACGATGAGAGACACGGTGCTCCAGCCCACTCGAAAGCGGTATGAGATGGAGTGGTAGGAATCACCAGATGCCAGGTATCTGAAAGTATAAATATAACACATATATATATATATAATACATATATAAAATAACAATGCCAGATACCTGGCATTCTTAATTCATATATATATGAATTAATTCATATATATTAATTAAGAATGCCAGGTATCTGGCATATTATATGCCAGATACATTATATTCATATATATATATATATATATATATATATATATATATATATATATATATATTAATT
>CAMQSH010000294.1 GCA_947036575.1 uncultured Brevinema sp.
TTTTGTTCAGCATCAGAAATAATTTTTTTCTTGATATCTTCCAAACTCATAGTTAGCCCCTTGCTTTATTTTTTATTCGATTAATAATTAAGTTAAGTCTATTGACCTTGACCTAAGTTCATTAAAAGAATAGAAGCAAGAAGACCAAAAACAGCAAAAGTTTCTACCATCGCAGGAAGAATGATTGCTTGTCCCATTTGTTTAGGACGACGAGCGATTAACTGCATACCAGCTGCAGATACTTTACCTTGCCAAACACCTGAAACAAGTCCACAGATACCTACAGGTAAAGAAGCAAAAAATAATTGTAAACCACGAGTTAAATCAATATCAGCAACACCTAAAACCATAAATGCATAAAGTAATCCGTAGATACCTTGTGTCATTGGAAGGGCTTGAAGAACAAGAACACTACCAAATTTTTTAGAATCTTCTGTTAAAACAGCATTACCGACTTCTCCGGCAATACCAACACCGATACTTGAACCATATCCGCCAGCAAATGTTGCAAAAGCTGCACCAAAAACTGCAAATACTAATCCCCAGTTAACTGAACCCCATACTGAAACAGCATAAGCTGTGTTTGCATCTTGAGCATGTCCTGCTACTGTAAATAATGCAAAAATGCTAGAAAGAATTAACATTCTTTTCATCGTGAAACCTCCATCTCACCGAATAATATGTATATATTATTCGTCCAAACGATTTCGTTTGATTTTTTATTTTGTTTATAATTTTTATTATATTATATTCTTGTTACTTTTGCCATCTTTTAAGCTTTGGAATTCTTCTTGTGAGAAGCCATGCTAAAGGAGCAAAAGTTTTGTATTCTGTTGTCATGAGATGATAACAGAAATCTTTCATTTGTTCACCAGTAGTAATATCAGGATTTTGAAATACTCCTTTTTTGTAGCAATAAATACAATATTCATTACTTAAAGAAAGATCCTCGTTAGTACCTTGATTGCCTTTGAGGGGCATAGCACAACTTTGGCAAAATCGCTCCATATAAACTTCCTAACAAATACTTTAATTACTTAATGGTGTAGTGTGTTCCTTTACAAATTAATGGGGAGAAATCTTTTCCACCACCTTCTATAAATTGACCAAAGAATTCTACAAATTGCAAACGCAATGCGTGTACAAATGCTCCGAATCCACCCAATACGAGATTGAATAAATGTAAGAAGACCAACATTACTACTCCAAAAATTCCTAAAACAGGATTTATAGAGCTTAGTCCTTCTACCATTCCAAAACCAAGTTGGTTGAAAACATTTGCAATAATACCTGAAGATAAGCCTAAAGCTAATAAACGGGCATAAGATAATAAATTACTAAGATATCCAGAAATACCATATAGTTCCCAAGCACCAGCTAAAGGACCTACGATACCACCGACAACACTTTTTTGGAAGCCCATACGGACGTTATTTAGAATGACTAATCCTGCTCCAATTTTCATTGCGAGGAAGAAATATCCTACTGTTGTATCACTAACGAGATCCAATCCAGCCATACCACCTATCCACTCGAATACAGCCCAACCAAAGAATCCACCAAGGAGAATTATCCATGGCATTTCTTGGAAAAAAGCCCCTATTCCGTTGTTTTTAAGAGATACGAAAAATTTGATCCAATATCCATACCATAATTGAATTGCACCCAAGAATAAGGAAACAAACAATACAAATAAAGGTTTGTCAAAAAAGCTCATACCATCACTAAAGGTAAATCTTAGATCTGTTAATGCTGGTATAGGAATATAATTAGTTAATAAATCCCCTGCATAAGATCCAAAAACAATACCAGCGATCAAGGCAGACAATCCGCTCCATGCTAACAAAGCATAAAAATTAGACATTCCTTGATTGGCACGATTTTTGAACATCATCCAAGCCGAAAATCCAGCTAATAAAGCACCATATAAAGCATCACCTAAACAAATACCATAAAATATAAAATAAAATATAGATAAATGTGGTGTTGGATCAACGGTTTTTCCATACATAGGAGTACCGTACATACTTGTAAGAGCAGAGAAAGGTCTAGTGAGGGCATTGTTTTTAAGGAGGACAGGAACTTCTGAATATTCTTCTTCTGAAGGATCTTCTACAGTAATGTCAATGAGTTTGTTATGAATGGATAAGATAGCTTCTACTTTTGGCATATAGTCTTCTGGTACCCAAACTCTAAAAAAGTTTACCTTTTCTGTAGCTAAGGCAAAAGAACTTGCTTTAATTTGTTGAACTTGCATTTCTAACATATCATGTAATAATGCTAAATCATTTAATTTTGCAGAAAAATGTTCCCATTCTTTTACAGCTATATCATGTTTTTGTTGAGCAGATGCAATTTCTGTTTGTAATGTAGCGATAATATCTTCTAACAAGCCAGCACGACGGGTAATTTGAAGAGTGTTAAAAGGAGATGCTTTTAATACATTGTTGACTTCTTCCCAAACATTAGGAGTAGCAACAACATAACAATAGACTTCTTTATCTTTTACCCAACAAGAGACAACATCAGCTAAGTCTGTAGATTCTGCAATAGCACCACAAAAAGCAACAAAGCTAGATTCTGATATATGACCGACAACACCTTTTAACACAGAACTAGTTCCATGCATAGGATCCATATCTTCTACACCAACACTCCAAGCTTGTACTTGATGTAACTCTAAACTTAAAGTATTGATAATAGTATCATTTTCTCTAGTTTGTTTGTCTAAAGCATTTAATTGTTCTGTAAGTTGAATCATATCATATTTAGCAACAGTTTTTTGAAT
>CAMQSH010000295.1 GCA_947036575.1 uncultured Brevinema sp.
TTATTACAAAAATTGCTTAACAAATTCAACAGGAAACATTGTTCGTTCTGCCGTCTCATCTACAGATAAGCCTTGTTTCAAAAGTCTCTTCACAACACTTTCCATACTCTCAGCAATCTCTTTATTGTTTTTCTTCTAAATAGAATATTTCCGATCCTTCTTCTTCCAATATTGAGCTAAACTGCTGAAATTCAATTGTTGGAGGCATCGTTTCTAATGCTGCCTGTGCAGATTCCATAGAGTTCCACCAAATCAACTCCACCCATTTATCTTGTGTACAATGTTTTGTGAATGAACGTTTTATAAATCCGTCTGCCTCACGTTTTAATGCCTTGCCAAAAGCGTGGGATAGTTCTAAAAGTTGAGCTTCAGAAACCCCATTTTTAACTTGGGTTGTAACTACTTCAATAATATTTTTCATTCTGTCTCCTTTAATATATTATATTGTTTTTACAACAAGAATATACTATCTCGAGCACACTCTCTGATGGTTTCCTCACACCAAACAGAAACTTGGACTTCACCTATATGAGCCTTTTCTAATAAGAACATACTCAGACGAGATTGCCCTATTCCACCACCTATGGAAAGTGGTAAAACATCATTCAAAATCATTTTGTGGAAATCTAATTCCATTCTATCTTCGTTACCAGCGGAAATTAACTGACTTCTCATTGTTTCTGCATCGACTCTTATCCCCATAGAAGACATCTCTAAGGCAATATTCAAAGGTTCATGGTAAAATAAAATATCTCCATTCAAAGACCAATCATCATAATCAGAAGCTCTTTTATCGTGAATTTTACCAGATTTTAATATTCCACCTACACCGATGAGAAAGACGGCTTTATGCATTCTAGTAATCTCATATTCTCTTTGTTTTGGAGTTAATTTAGGAAACATATCTTCTAATTCTTGAGAAGTAATAAAAGTGATTTCTGTAGGTAATTTGGATTTTAATTGGGTATATTTTTTGTTGAGTTCTGTTTCTGTTTGAAGAATAGCATTATAAATACTTTTCACAACACTTTGTAATTTATCAATAGTCCTATCTTCCAAAGCAATCACTTTTTCCCAATCCCACTGATCTACATAAATTGAGTGTATAGGATCTACTTCTTCATTAGGGCGTATCGCATTCATATCTGTATAAATACCAGCTTTTTTTTGAATTTTATATTTATAAAGAGCAAATCTTTTCCATTTTGCTAAGGATTGAACTATTTCTAATTTTTGACCAGTCATAGAGTTAAATGTTACAGGCAATTCTGTACCACCTAAGTTATCATTTAAGCCTGTTTCAGCTTCCAAAAATAAAGGAGCAGAAACTCTTAATAAATTTAGTTGATTAATAAGATGTGATTCAAATATTGTTTTGAGTTTTTTGATGGCAATTTCTGTATCCACAAGATTTAATTTTGATTGGTACATCGTGAGAGCTCCTCTTTATAGTTTTTACTAAGCTAAATATTTTTTAGCTAGTTGATCTGCTAATTCATTAAAGCGATTTCCTGTATGTGCTTTTACTTTTTTCCAAGTAATTCGAATACGATTCTGCATCATCTTAGCAGAATAATATTGAGCAATACTACTATTTGCTTTCCATTCTCCACAAGCCCATTTTTGAAGTCCTATATAATCATAAAAAATAGTGATAGAAGGAATATTATTCCTTTCAGCATAAGATAATGCCTCTAATACGCCTTGTACTTCTCCAGCAATCTGCCTAGAGCCTTCTTCGGGGGAGAGATTCACCACTCCGCCATCTTCTGCAAGAATTTGATTGTCTTGAACAACTACCAAACCCCAGCCAATTTTATTATTATAAAAAGATCCATCTACATAAGCACAAAGACCTTGAATGTTTTGCACATCAGGGCATTGATATTGATGCCATAATTCTTCTACTTGTATTTTTAATGCAGAGTCTGAAATATTATGCGTCCCTATAGAAAAGGAACTTTTGGAGGGTTTGTGATACAAAATCGCTGTCGCACCAAGAATATTTTTGATCTGAACATTATAATCTCTAAAGCTGATTTCATCCACATAAGCAATAATTCCTGCTTTATTAAGAAATTCCACAAATTTTGCACTTTCTTTTTTTAATTCTGTATAGCTTTTTGTCATATTCTACCTGCAAACATTTACCATATTATAGCGTATATAAAAAAAAAATACAAGCTGAAAGCTATCACATCTTGACAAAAAAACACTACTCTACTATAATTAAATAAGCAATTTTTATTTAGGAATTTTTATGAAAAATTATTTTGATATCAAAGATATTACCCAATTACTCCCACATCGTTTCCCTATGTTACTAGTAGACAGAGTCTTAGAAGTAAATGAAGAAGATGGTTGTGGCTACAAAAATGTCAGTATCAACGAAGATTATTTTAATGGACATTTTCCTGGGACTCCTGTAATGCCTGGTGTACTCCAAGTAGAAGGACTTGCTCAATGTGCAGGATTTATTGCCCTAACACAACTAAAAAATCGTTACCCAAAAATCAATACAGAAGGAATTCTGATGTTTTTTATGGGGATTGATGGTGTTAAATTTCGTAAGCCTGTTGTGCCTGGAGATCGTTTAGACTACAAAATCACTGTTACTAAGCGTCGTGAATCCGTATCTGCCGATGGTACTACTTTTACTCGTGTGATTAATAGTTTTGAGGCAAAAGCTTATGTTGATGATCAATTAGTGTGCGAATGTACCATGAGTGCAATGCTCACCCCTCAAGAAGGAAGCGTTGCTTAATTTTTAGAAAACCGTGAGCCT
>CAMQSH010000296.1 GCA_947036575.1 uncultured Brevinema sp.
ATTGCTAAAAAGGATGTGGACTTATTAAAAGAAATTACTCACAAACATTTAAATCAATTATCTCTAGAAAAAGAATCACTTATCAGCCGACATCCAACATATTTTATAGACAAATAAAAAATTATCATTAAAACAAGGAGAATATATATATGAATATTCCTTTTAAAGTAGATTTAAAAGATCAAGTAGCAGTTGTTACTGGTGCTGGTGGAATACTGTGTAGCGAAATGGCAAAAGCTTTAGCTTTATGTGGTGCTAAAGTTGCTGTTGCAGATAGATCTTTAGAAAGTGCTAATACTATCGTCAAACAAATTGAAAGCCTTGGCGGACAAGCAATGGCTGTTGTTTTTGACGTACTTAACAAAGAAGAGATCATCAAGGCAAAAGATGAAATTATGGCAAAATGGGGAAGAGTAGATATCCTTATTAATGGTGCTGGGGGCAACTCTCCTTTAGCAACAACAACAATGGAAAATTGTATGCCTGATACCTTATCTAACAAAAAAGAAGGCGATATTACTTTTTTTGATCTTCCTTTTGAAAATATGCGTTGGGTAATGGATCTCAATCTATTTGGAACAGTAATCCCTTCTCAAGTTTTTGGAGAAGAAATGGTAAAAGCTCAAAAAGGAAATATTATTAATATTTCTTCCATGAATGCTTTTATTCCTCTAACAAAAATCCCTATGTATAGTGCTGGTAAAGCGGCAGTAAGTAACTTCACACAATGGTTGGCTACTCACTTAGCTCCTGTGGGTGTTCGTGTTAATGCCATTGCTCCTGGATTTTTTGAAACCCATCAAAACGCAAAACTATTGAGAAACGACGATGGTTCTTACTCAGCAAGAGCTAACAAAATCATCTTAGGTACTCCTATGGCCAAATTTGGTGTGCCTCAAGATCTTATCGGTGCTATTCTTTATCTAGCATCTGATGAAGCAAGTGGATTTGTAAGTGGAATTAATATGCCTATTGATGGTGGTTACTCTGCTTATTCAGGTGTATAAAAAAAAAGAAAATACTATAAAATAAGGAATATTTATGTATATGACATTCAGATGGTATGGACCAAAAGATCCTATCAGTTTAAATCACATTCGTCAAATCCCAAAAATGAAAGGGATAGTGAGCTCTTTGCATGATGAACCAACAGGTGTAGCTTGGGACTTAGCAAAAATCAAATCTTATAAAGAAAATATTGAATCCTATGGATTGAATTTTAAAGTTATTGAAAGTGTCCCCGTACACGAAGATATCAAACTTGGACGTGGTTCAAGAGATGAATATATTGATAATTATATCACTACTATCAAAAACCTTGCTCAAGCAGGTTTGGAAGTCGTAACTTATAATTTTATGCCTGTATTTGACTGGACTAGAACTTCTCTTGATACTCCTTTCCCTGATGGGTCAAATGCCCTTACCTACAAACACAAAGACATCATGGCTATGGATCCTACTTCTCCAGACCTTACTTTACCAGCATGGGTAAAATATAGCAATCAAGAACTTCGTGGATTATTGGAAGCCTACAAAAGTGTAGATAACGAAGGACTTTGGAAAAATCTAGAGTATTTCTTAAAAGCTATTGCTCCTGTCGCGCACGAAAATAGAATTAAACTTGCTATTCACCCAGATGATCCTCCTTGGTCAATTTTTGGATTACCAAGAATCATTACTAACAAAGCTGCTTTAGAAAGAGTACTTTCTATTGTAGATGTTCCTGAAAATGGACTTTGTTTTTGTACAGGATCTTTAGGGATCTCTCCTGATAATGATTGTGTAGATATGGTAAAAACATTTGCTGGTCAAAAAAGAATACACTTTGCACATGCTCGTAATGTCAGTATTGATGGAGATCATGACTTTTCAGAAGTAAAACATACTAACGATGTTGGTAATATTGATTTTACAAAAATTCTTAAAGCTTATTTTGATGCTGGATTTGAAGGAGCTATCAGACCTGATCATGGTAGAATGATTTGGGATGAAACAGGACTTGCTGGTTATGGACTTTATGATAGAGCTTTAGGAGCTACCTACCTACAAGGTATTTGGGATGCTTTTGAATCTACAAAGTAATTTGAAATAAAGGAAAATCATTATGAAAACTTTTATTACAGATCAATTTTTATTAAAAAATAAAACAGCAGAACGTTTGTTTCATGATTATGCAAAAGACATGCCTATCATTGATTATCATTGTCATTTATCCCCTCAAGAAATAGCCGAAGATAAGCATTATCGTTCTATTACAGAAATGTGGTTAGATGGGGATCATTATAAATGGCGTGCTATTAGATCTGCTGGTGTATCTGAAAAAGAAATCACAGGACATTTAGGTGATCCAAAATATGATAAAGAACGTTTTGATATTTGGGCAAAAGTGCTTCCTCAAGCACTAGGTAATCCTCTCTATCATTGGACTCACTTAGAACTATTACGCTATTTTAATATAGACGAGCTCCTTACTCCTGCAACATCAGATAAGATTTATGAACAGACAAATAATATTATCTCACAAGATAATTTCTCTGCAAAAAATCTTATAAGAAAGTTCAATCTCAAGTTTATTGGTACTACAGACGATCCTATTGATTCTCTTGAATACCATAAAACTATTGCTGAGAGCAACTTTGAATGTAAGGTTACCCCCTCTTGGCGTCCTGATAAAGTTGTCAAGATAGATCTCCCAGGCTTTCAAGATTATATCAAGCAATTATCTTCTGTTTGTGGATCT
>CAMQSH010000297.1 GCA_947036575.1 uncultured Brevinema sp.
CCAGTAGCTAGGACTAAAGATCCATCGGCATTGGCAATACTCATCACAATGCTTCCACGAATTCTAGCTTGAATATTTTCTTCCCAAATAGGATTGCCCTCTTTTAGAAATTCTAATTCTTGAACATAAGATTGATGTAATGATTCTATAGAGATGATTTTGAGAGGAACATGAAGATTATCACAAATATCTTGAGCTCCATCTAAACTAACGCTTGAAGAAAATTTGGAAGGGAGATAGACAGCATGTACATTTTCAGCACCGACTGCTTCTACTGCTAATACTAATACAAGCGCAGAATCAATCCCTCCACTGACAGATACTAAAATTTTTGGAAAATTGTTTTTTAAAAAATAGTCTCTAATTCCTTGAACAATAGTTTGACGAAGAATTTCTTCACCAGCAGGAATCTCATGAACAGGATAGGTATCAGTTGATTCGAGATCCACAGTAACAAAATCTTCTTGGGCATATCTCAATCTGGTGATGATTTTCCCTTCGGGATTGGTAATGGAGCTAAGTCCTGTAAATAAAATCTCATCAGTAGCCCCAGCCAAATTAATATCAAATACCCAAGATTTTTTTTCACTAGCGAGTAATTTTAATTCCATTTCGTGTGCTTCGGGTTTGTTTTTCTCAAAAATTTTAGGCCCTAAATTCACAAAAATATCGTAGTTATTTTGATTAAATATGGAAGGTAAAGGAAGTTGGCTTTGTCCAGGTGTGTCTGGAGTAAATCCCTCTGTACTCACTATACCTTTTGTTAAAATATTTTGCCCTTCAACAAAAACAGAAAGATCAGTACCTTTAGTATCGAATGCTAATTCTTCGAGAGAATACTGAATAGCTAATCGAAAATCTTCTGATGCCAAAAGATTGCCTTGTGGAAATCCAGAGATAGAGCCAAAAGGAATAATTAATATTTGAGATTGATCACGTAGTGCTAATTTAATCGCTTCACGGATTTTGGCTTTATTGTAGGTAAAATCTCCAAGACGGGGATTGAGTTGAGCAATAGATATTTTCATACGATACCTTTCTTAATATTTTTTATTATTATAGCATAGTATCATCTAAATAACAAAATTTGTAAAAACAATAAAAAAATGATATAGTTATATAAAAGAGGTGAATAATGAATTTTTGTAATCAATTATGGGAAGAGAATCAAGATATTATCCAAAAGATTGTTTCTATGGATTTTATACAAGATATGTTTGAGGGTTCTTTGGCTGATGAAAAATTTTATTATTATATAGAACAAGATATTCATTATCTTAATGATTATGCGAGAGCTAATGCTTATTTAATGGCAAAATCAGAAAATACAGAGCAATTAAAATTCTTTTTAGAATCGACAGACGCTAGCTTTAAAGAACAAGAAAGAGTACATGGGCATTATACTGTTCAGCCAGCATACTCTCAAAAAAACACCCTAACTCCAGCTTTTAAAAACTATAGTAATTTTATTTTATACAACACTGCTAGCAAGGCTCTTCCTGTGGGCTATGCTAGTATTATGGCGTGTCCTTGGTTGTATGTCTATTTAGGCGAATATTTTTCTGCTAAAAAATTTGATAATACAAAATATCAATATTGGTTTGAGGCAAATTGTACCATAGAAGTACAAGATTGGTTGCAAAAACAAAAACAATATTTAGAAAATTTTGCTCAAGATTATCCTTCTTATCAAGAGGAAATGAAAAAGTTATTTAGAGAGGCTTTGTTCTTAGAATATAATTTCTGGAATGACGCTTATTTATTAAAAAATATCTAATAACAGTATAAAAAAGGCTACCTTTAAAAGATAGCCTTTTTTGATTTCTATAATACTTTAAGTTCACCAGAACGGTGTTTTTCCCTATATGTTTTTCCTGTTTTTTTATCTACAAAATCAATACGATCCACCTCATAATAGATAGCTATTCTATCTAAAATCCACGACATTACAAAGAAATAATCAACCCATCGAAGATATAAGCTCTTGGATACCGTATACATTTCTGTTTCTATTCTAATGTTTTTTATCCCCTCATCTTTTTGGCTTTGTATTTCTACAAAAATGGGAGTGAAATGTTTTCTATAGTTAATGATTTCCACGATATGGAGTGTTCCTATAAATACGATAAAAACACAAAGAATAGGCATTAGCTTTTTCTTAGGAGTATAAATAAAATCTAAATAATATTGTAAGGAAAATCCAGCACTTAATATAAAAAATAAAGTGAAAATAACCCATGCTCTTGGAGGAAGTAAGTGAAAAAGTGTAAGAGCAAACATAAAGGCAGTAAAAAGTCCCATTAATAAAAAACTACAAATAGTAGCAAAAGTTTTTCTTTGTTGAGGGTTATTTTTTTTAATATGTACTAAAGCCAATAAAGAAGGAATAGTTAAAGGAAGACTTACAGCAGTATATATTCCAAACCAAGCACTTGTTTTTAGAAGAAACTCTTGAATAGAAATTCCCCAAATAGGTCTATAGTATCCTGATCCTATATTTCTAATACGATGACCAGGACCGAAAAAGACTAGACACCATCCTATAAAAATCATAATACCACCTAAATAAAACCATAGGGGTAATTTTTGTTTTTTGATGAAAGTATAATAATAAAATACCACGGCTAAGGCAACTAGGATAACAGGACCTAAAAGTTCTGATCCCCATCCAGATCGGAAGAGCGTCGTGTAGGGAAAGAGTGTCTTCGCCTGTGTAGA
>CAMQSH010000298.1 GCA_947036575.1 uncultured Brevinema sp.
TGGTGATAATATCTGTGGTAGAGAGAACAACGGCTGTTTCTATAGCGTTTTGTAGTTCTCTAATATTTCCAGGCCATTGATACTTTAGAAAGATCTTGAGAACTTCTGGAGTAAATCCTGTGATATTTTTATTGTATTTTTTAGCAATATTATTTAAGAATTTTGTGGCTAATTCTGGGATATCTTCTATTCTTTCTCTAAGTGGTGGTATTGTAATTTCTACAACATTTAATCGATAATAAAGATCTTCTCTAAAGGTTCCATTTTTAATAGCCTCTTCGAGATTTTTATTCGTTGCAGTAATGATACGGATATCTACGGAGATAGTTTCTTCACCACCAACTCGCTCAAACTCTCTTTCTTGAAGGACACGGAGAAGTTTGATTTGTACGTGCGGACTAATATCTCCTATTTCGTCTAAAAATATTGTTCCCCCATCAGCTCTCTCAAATCGACCCTGTCTTTTGGTGGTAGCTCCAGTAAAAGCACCTTTTTCATGTCCAAACAGTTCACTTTCTAGTAAGGTTTCGGGTAAAGCTCCACAATGTACTTTGATAAAAGCACTTTGAGCTCTTTCACTATTTTCGTGTATCGCTGTAGCAAAAACTTCCTTACCGACACCACTTTCCCCTAATAATAAAACAGTAGCATCTGTAGGAGCGACTTGCTTGAGAATATCTACCATTTTGTTTATTTGGAGAGAATTCCCAATGATATCTTTGAATCCTTTTCTCTCGTCTATTCTTTGTTCTAGTTCTTCAGTATGTTTTTGAGTTTTTGTAGAGGATAAAGCTCTTTGTATTAATAAAAAAAGTTTTTCTAAGTGCACAGGTTTTGTTAAAAAATCATAAGCTCCTATTTTCATTGCATTGATAGCATCATCTAAACCAGCGTGTCCTGTAAGCATAATAATAGGAATATTAGGGTGCTTTTTTTTGGCTTGGGTAAGAAATTCTATTCCATTTATACCAGGCATTTTAACATCACAAATCACCAAATCAGGTAAAAACAAATTTAATTTTTCTAGTCCTTGTTCGCCATTGTCTGCACTTTGGGTGGAATACCCTTCTTCTTGTAATGCGAACATAATACCACTACGGATATTTTCTTCATCATCAATGACTAAAATCATTTTCTTTGCCATTTTCACCCTCGAATATAACTATTTTACATAAGGTATTATAGGAGATATTCTCTGAAAAATCAATGTTTATAAATGCTAAAATATAAAATCTAGTTGCTTTTTTTATAATAGTATACTATACTTCTACTATATAACTACTATGGTTGGAGAAATTAATGCACTTGATTTTGGGGTTTACCAATAGAACCTCCTATTTGTTAGCTCATTATTTATTACAAAAAAAACAAGAAAAGCTTGTTATTGTCGATCAACAAAACACACCAAATCAACAACAAATGCTACAAGAATTATCCCATTATGGAGTTATCTGCAATGAATTAGGTGGTCAAGAGGAAGCCCTTTTAGACAAATATTCTATACAAAAGATATTTATTAGTCCTGGGGTGCCTCGTTCTATCCCTTTGATTCAAAAGGCTTTATCCTTAGGGATAGAGATATTAAATGATATTGAATATTTTTATCAAGAATTTCCTGATAGAACTTATATTGCTATTACAGGAACAGATGGGAAAACAACAGTTACAACGTGGATAGGGGATATAATAGCTACTCAAAAATCTGTTGTATTAGTTGGAAATATAGGAATACCTATCTTTGAATATGCAGACGATTCTTATAAAAATCATATTTTTGTCGTAGAATTATCGAGTTTTCAGCTAGAATCTATTCAACAATTTCATCCTAAAATTTCTGTGATTACTAATATTCATGCAGATCATTTGGATAGGTATGATAGTATGGATCACTATGCATTAATAAAAAAAAACATATTTACTAATCAAAACTCAAGTGATCTTGCTCTTATAAACAAAGATAATGATTATATTTATTCTTTTTCTAAAGATATTAATGCTGATATTAAATATTTTTCATTAATAGAGGAAATAGATTGGTATTATAAAGAAGGAAATATTTATAGTGATGATGAAGTATTCTTTGATACTAAAAAATTAAAAGTTGTAGGAATACATAATTTTCAAAATGCTATTATTGTATCAGCTGTGGCTAAGGCTTTGGGTATTACTAAAGATAATATTTATAAAGCATTGACAGAATTTCAAGGGGTAGCACACCGTTTGGAATTTGTAGATATAAAAAATGGAGTATTATTTTATAATGATTCCAAAGCTACAACAGTACAATCTATTAAATTAGCTTTGCAGGCTTTTGATAAGCCAGTATTATTATTAGCTGGTGGTCGGTCGAAAGGGATGGACTTTAGCGAAATTAAAGACATTATTAAACAAAAAACTAAAAAAGTTTTCGTTTTTGGAGAATTAGCAGAAGAACTTGCCCAAGTATGGCACGACTCTGAATGTATTCTTTGCAAGACATTAGGAGAAGCTTTTGAGTCTTCCTTATTTCATGCGGATGAACAAGATGTTGTTCTTCTTTCCCCTGGAGGGACTTCTTTTGATGAATTTAGCTCTTATACGGATAGAGGGGATTTTTTTATAAACTTAGTTAAAAATAAATAATAAACAAATAATCGAATCTTTTTATGAATATAATATCTTATATATTAGATAAGATATTATAAAAATATAAAATGTGTTACTTATTAATAGGAGA
>CAMQSH010000299.1 GCA_947036575.1 uncultured Brevinema sp.
ATCGAAAAAACGTATTTTTATCAATTCTTTAATAGTACTTGTTCTTGTTTTTTGTTTATCTGTTTTGGGAATCTCTTTTTACAAACCAGCACCTAATTTTCAAAAAGATTCTTCTTTGGTAGTTATTTTAGGAGCAGGGTATCTTAAAAATGGGCAACCAGTTTTAGCTTTAGAAAAACGATTAGATAAGGGTGTTGAAGTTTGGGGTCAATTATATAAAACAAACCCAAATAAAGTATATATTGTATTAAGTGGACGAAAAGAAGAAGTCCAAGTAATGCATGAATATTTAATAGCTAGAGGAATTTCAAAAAATTATTTAATTAAAGATGAATTTAGTCTTAACACAAGAGATACGGTTAAATATTCTTATCAAGAAGCACTACGATTAAACACGATTCCAATTTTTATATCTCAAGCATATCATATTCCAAGAATAATATTTTATTCAACAATGTTTGGATATAAGGATATTAATTATGTTGCTACGGATAGAGTGAAAATTCCTTTTTATAAATTGTTATATGTATCAGGACGAGAAGTTCTTGCTATTATATTCTTTCCTATTTCTATTATATTTTAAAGAAATAACATTAATTTAATGCCTACAAATCAATCTGACAGTCTATTTTTCAATCATTTCAATTCAAATGATTGAAAAAATACGGCAAAATGCTTGATTTTTTTGATTTAATGGTTTATAATATTTTACAAATATAGGTAAAACTATTTGAGAGGTAAAACATGGGTAAATATATTTTAAAACGTCTTGCAATGTTAATTCCTGTTGTATTAGGAATTTCATTCGTAGTTTTTTCAATAATGTCTCTGACACCCGGCGATCCTGCTCAATTGATTTTAGGGGAAAGCGCATCTGCTGAGGCTTTAGAAAGTAAAAGAGAAGAATTAGGTCTCAATGATCCTTTTATAGTTAGATATGTAAAATATGTATCACGTGCTGCTATAGGTGATTTTGGACGATCTTATACAACTAATGTTCCTGTAGCTAAAGAGATTATGTCTCGTTTTCCTAATACCTTGGTATTAACTATTAGTGCTGTTATATTAGCAATATTAATAGGGATTCCTGTAGGTGTTTTCACGGCAGTTCGTCAATATTCTTTATGGGATAGTGGGATTATGCTCCTCACTTTATTAGGTGTTTCCATGCCTGTATTTTGGCTTGGCTTAATGTTGATCTTACAATTTGCACTAAACTGGAATTGGTTACCTGCTGTAGGACAACCTTCATGGTCTATTAATGGACTAAGAGCTCTTGTACTACCAACGCTTAGTTTAGGGATAAGTACAGCTGCGATTATCACACGTATGACAAGATCTTCAATGTTAGATGTTATTCGTCAAGATTATATTAGAACAGCTAGAGCTAAAGGTGTTAATGAATTCTATGTAATCACAAGACATGCCTTAAAGAATGCACTTATTCCTGTGATAACAGTTATAGGTATTCAATTTGGTGGTTTATTAGGTGGAGCAATTTTAACAGAAAGTGTTTTCTCATGGCCAGGAGTTGGTAGACTTTTAGTGGAAGCTATTCGTCAGAAAGACACACCTAGAGTTATGGGTATTGTGATCTTTCTTGCTGTTGCATTTAGTTTGGTAAATTTGATCGTGGATATTTTTTATGCATATGTCGATCCTCGAATTAGATCAAGGTATAAATAGGGAGTAAATTATGAATCAATTAAAACAATCAAAAGACTTATTTTATTACCTTATAGATCATAAATACAGTAGAAGTGGTTTTATTACTTTTTCAGTTTTCTTTATTGCTATTAATTTAGTGAGTATTTTTCAAGGTTATAATGTTAGTGCTTTTATACCAAATGAAGCTGGAGAATTCAATCAAACAGCAAGAACAGTACATTTTATCGCTTTAATAACACGATTTTTATTCGGTATTTTAGTATCTTTAATGCTTTTTTCACATATGTTTGGCTCTCAGTTAGCTAGTATTGTAAAAAGATTGCGTAAAAACCCTATGGCGATTATAGGTATGTTTATTATTTTAACATTAACTTTACTTGCTGTTTTTGCAGACTTTATTGCTAACTATGAATTAGTAGTTATTAAACAAAACTTATCTAATACTTTCTCAGAACCAGGACAAGGATCTATTTTAGGTACAGATGAGTTTGGTAGAGACATTTTTGCTCGTATCGTTCATGGTACCAGAATTTCTCTTACTATTGGTTTTATAGCTGTTTCAGTATCTATATTGACTGGTGGCTTTTTAGGAGCTCTTGCTGGATATTTTGGTGGTTGGTTAGATAATGTTATTATGCGTATTATGGATGTCTTTTTAGCTATTCCTTCTATCTTATTATCTATTGCCATTGTATCTGCTTTAGGACCAAGTTTAGTTAATTTGGTGATAGCAATCTCTATTTCTTCTGTACCTGTTTATGCAAGAATTGTAAGAGCATCTGTACTATCTATTGCAGGACAAGAGTTTGTTGAAGCTGCTCATGCAATAGGGGCGAATCATATTTATATTATTATAAAACATATTATTCCTAATGTAATGTCACCTATTATTGTTCAAGGTACTCTTGGAGTGGCTGGAGCTATTTTAAGTATTGCTGGTTTAAGCTTTATTGGATTAGGAGTTCAACCTCCGACTCCAGAATGGGGTTCTATGCTTGCTGGAGGACGTAGCTTTATAAGAAGAGCAG
>CAMQSH010000300.1 GCA_947036575.1 uncultured Brevinema sp.
AAGAGAGATGTTCCTTAATTTATTATGACGAAGACGAAGACTATTTTCAATACATTTAATCAATTCTTCTAAAAATAAAATACTATAGCCATCTTTACTTAATTTTTCTGAAAATTGTATAAAAGTAATACCATGTTCTATTTGAGAAGTACATTGGGTAAAAAACTCATTAATAAGATTTAATTTGATATCAGAGAGCTTGTATAGGCTCTCTTTCATTATGTCTACAGATGAAGTCAATTTTTGGGGATTGGGATCAAGAAATTCAAACTCAGAATAAAGAGGTTTTTTGAAAGAGATATTTAAAGTCCTAGAAAGAATAGTAGGTAGAATGTCTTTTGGATTTTGTGCTGTAATAATCACCCAATGATTTGGGTGAGGCTCTTCAATGAGTTTGAGTGCGGCATTTTGTGTTGTAGAATCTGCTGTATCAAAATCAGCTAATACACTAACACGACCTTTAGATTGTACGGAATGAAATTTGATAGCTTCTCGAATAGCATTAACAGGGATACCAGATTTTTTATTAAGTACAGAAGTAAAACTTATTAATTGAGCAATAAATTTATCATCTTTAGGAATATGCTTTGTCTGGATAATTTCATCGAGTTGTTCTTTGATATTAACTAGCTTAATACCAGTAGGCATAGTTATTGTTTCGTCTAAAGTAGCAATCATATTGATTCTTCGTTGTAACAAATTTAACCAAGTCCAAGTTATATCAGTGATAGGTGATTTTGTAAGAAAATATTCTGTTTTTAAAGCACTGAGATCATTTCGAAAATAAAAAAAATTACTACTAGATAAAGGGTTTTCTTGCAGAATATATTGGGCAAGATCTAAGGCACAAGCTACCTTTCCCCATCCAGATTCACCAGAAAATAATAAGGTACGGCTTTGGTCTGTATGAGATACAATACCTTGTAGTAAGGCAAAAAAAGATTCTGTATTATTTTTTCTAAATTGATTCACAATTATTTTCCATCAATATCTATTAATTGTAGTCGTACTTCTTGTGAATTATTCCAATCATTAATCTCTGGGATTCCTACAAGATCAAAGTTTGTATGAGATTTTAAGTCTTCCCAACGCTTAGTAAATCCCCACGCAATTACATTAAAAGGTGTTTTTCCTTTTTGAAAGATAAAAGTCATATGTTCTTTGTTTTTGCCTATATATTTAGCTTCGATGAGGCTGACATTTTTGATTAAAAAATTTGGAAATGGGTTTTTACTACCAATAGGATTAAACAAAGTTTGAATATAATTAATATTTTTAATGTTTAAAGATGATAAATCAGTGACCTCTATATCAATATCTAAAGCATTTTTGAGATTGTTTGAAGTCCAACTTTCCATGTATTTGGTGATATTATCTTGGAATTCTTGAATATTTTCTTGAGAAATGACAAATCCTCCAGCAGCTTTATGTCCACCAAACTGAGAGAATAAATAACTAGAATCTTGTAAAAAATTAATTACGTCAAATGATCCTGTAGAACGTACAGAACCAGAGGCACTATTTTCATTGGTGGCTAAAGCCACAATAATTACAGGTACTTGAAATTGATTTGTTAATTTAGTAGCAATAAGTCCTGTCAATCCTCGACTGATATTATTAGACATAATAAACACATGTTTTTTAGTAAGAACATCATCAAGATTTGTAGATCTGACAATCTCTTCTTCAAGAGATGTTATTAAATCTTTACGCTCTTGATCTTTTTGAATAAGTTGTTCGACAAGTTCATTTGCTTTGTTAATATTATTTGTAATCAATAATTCTACAACAAGGCTAGCTTGACCTAAGCGTCCTGGAGAATTAATAATAGGTCCTAAAGTCCAGCCTATAGCTTTGGCATTAAGAGTATCCATAATTTTTAAACGACGAAGTAAAATAATAAGCCCTGTTGTGGTAAGTTTGATATTTTCTTGCTCAGTCCCTACACGGACAATATTACGATTTTCACTAATAAGTGGCATGATATCAGCCACAGTACCTATAGCAGCTAGAGGAAGTAACTCTGATAAAATCTGTTGAATAGGGCGAGAACGAGTGAGAGACATACGTCTATATACTTCAGCATTGAGAATAACATCATTCAATGCTCTATGTAATTTGGTATGATCTACATAAATTCCAAGATGTTCTCCAACAGCAAGTAAGTTATGAGATTTAAGCTGTTTAAACATCACACGAGCCATAGGTAAAGTATCTACAGGTGTATTAGTAATTTTTTTGTTGAAATGTTTTTGTAATTGGATTTGAAGAAATTTCATATCAAATCCAATAATATTATGCCCAATAATAGTCCTATCACCAATAAATTCAAGAAAATCAGTAAGAGCTGTTGTTATAGGAACACCTTCTTCTTGTATCATTTGGTTGGTAATCTTGGTAATTTCTATTATTTTAGGTTCTAGGGTTTTTTCTGTTTGTATTAAGCATTGATATTCTTTGATTACTACTCCATTTTTAGAGATAAGAGCGGCAATTTCAATGATATCATCTTGTTCAGGATCAAGCCCTGTTGTTTCTATATCGAAAAAAACCAATTCTTGATTGTAGTCATCTAATAAATAAGCTTCACCAAGAGCATGCGCTAATTTTAAAGCAACACCTGCTCCAGCAAGATAAGGGAAAGGGTAATTATTAAGTTTTGGGTTTACGAGAGCAAAGGCAGTTGGAAG
>CAMQSH010000301.1 GCA_947036575.1 uncultured Brevinema sp.
TCATTCTCTGGAAAATGATCGGCTCTAACACCTTGAGCAAGTTTTTGAATATCATGATATTCTATATTGTTAATATCTACATCATTAATACATTTTAAGAATAATTCATTAAACATAATAACAGCAAGATCTCTTTTGGGATGATTTTCAATATAGATCTCTGCATAAAGATCCCCTAATAAAGTATAAACTCTTGCATCATTTTCCTCTTGAAAACGACCTAAAATAAATTCTAAAGTTTCTACAGCTCTGTCTATCATTTCAGCTTCATAAAAAGCATAAGCTAAAAAAACAAGTACTTCTCTTGACGCATTATCTTTTTCTCTACTTGTTTTTGTTAAAAAATCAATAATTTTTTTTAGAACAAAGCTTTTTGTTGCTAAAAAAATAACAGGTTCTTTAATATGGTATTCACAACAAAAGTCTACAAAATGTTCCCATTCAGCAAATAATTTTTGTCCAGAAAATTCATCTTCGTACACAAAAAGACCTAGACGTTTTTGCCAAAATCTCGTAATCTTTAAAACATCATCTCGCAGTTCAATATTTACTGAACCACCGTCAATAGAGAAAGCTATTTGCTCTACCTCTGTCCAGCGACCAGCTTTTAAGTGTTGAAGAATATTTTTTTCCTCTTGAGAAAAATCTGACACTAAGTAAGCCTCTTTATCAATGATTTACACATCATATATTATACCATTTTTTCAATAAAAGATCAAGATTATTTTTATAAATAAAAACACACTTATGAAAACTATCTCACAAGTGTGTTTATTTGTTGATATTCTTAAGAAGCAATCTTATAAAGGGGTGTTGTTTTGTTATTATAAATATAAGAATACCTTTTATAACTTTCTATTACTTTTTTTACATAATTACGTGTTTCTTGTTTAGGATGTATCTCTACTAATTCCAAATCTGTTTTAGGTTGATATTGTTTAACCAAATTCCTAACAAATGTTGGTCCACTATTATAAGCTGCTATTGCTGGTAAAAAACCCATTCTTTGGATATTATCATACATATATACAGACCCTAAATAAATATTAATAGATGGGGTATATAAAGAATAATTCTTTGTTCTAGGTAAATACTTATCTATCAACCACTGACCTGTAACAGGCATAATCTGCATTAAACCCATTGCTCCTGCGCTAGATTTTGCTTTTTCTTTATAAAAACTTTCAGTTCTCATAACAGAATAAAGTAAATAACCATCCATTTTTTTGTCACTTTTTTCGAAAGTATCTACAAAATACTCCTGATAAGGGGTAGGAAAATAGATCTTTAAAGCGTCTTTACCCATAACATAACTATTTCTTTTTGGGATAATAACACTTCTTTGTTCAACTAAATTCATTAATGCTGAAGAATTATTTATTTTTTGATAATACTTAGAAAGAAATACATCTTGTCCATAAACACTTCTAATTCCTTCTTGATATGCCAACTGTCTCACATTTTTGATAAGTCCTAATTCAAGATGTGTATTTATTAAAAATGATTTAGAAGAACTTACTGTTGTTTTGATATCTGGAAATATTAATCCTTCTTGTAAAAAGACTCTTTCAGCATACCCTTTAGAAGCACGATTTCCTATATAATATAACACATGTGCATAAGCTAATAAGGATTTTTTATTTGTAGTACTTTGTGCTTTTAATTCAGAAAAATATTTGTTAGAAGAAAAAGGAATAGTACTAAAAATATGTTTTAGTTTTTTTTGTGCTAATATCCCATAATAAGATTCTGGAGCAACTGATAAAATTGCACCCAATAATGGAATAGCATCGTTGGTATTCCCTAATTTAAGAAGAGAATATGATTCCCAAAAATTCACATAAGGAGAAATATGAACTCCCATTTTTTCACGTATTTTTTGAGAAGTATTAATAAGAATATCGTATTTTTTATAAGCAAGAAAATTCCTAAAAGATCTCTCAGCATTTTTTTCTAAATATTCTGGTTCCACAATACCATTTAAATACTCATTAAGCATGTTTTCTGACCTTGATACATTATAAGGAGCACCCGCCTCCCCTCTATAAGCATAGAGTTTACGATGATACTGTCTACCTCTATTTTGGGCAACAAGTCTATCTTGGTAAAATTTTACATATTGTTGATAGGCACTCGAATTACCCTGATAAACCTTAACAAAATTAAATAGATCTTTTTCATAAGAGCCTAATTTTTGACCCCAAGAAATTAGACCGTCATAATCAATGGGTAGTTTTTTTATAATAATTCTCATTAAAAAAAATGCTGTATCTAATCTTTCATTATATAATAAAAAGTTAATAGATGTCCTTAGAGCCTCTGCTGATAAATTGTCTTGAATATTATTAAGTAAACGAACATTAAAATTATTATATTCAAAAGAAGATTGAGGAGCTAAAACTATATTCTCTAATAAATAACTAGTCTCTTCTATACTATTATTTTTATGCAAAGATTTTGCTATTACCTCTCCATAAGCATTCATCTCTAAACTTAAAAATGAACCGTAAGAATTAATAAAAGAATCAATTTTTTGCTTATTTCCTTCTGCATAGGCAAAAGAAATAAATATTTTTGCAGCATCTTCTCTAATACTAGGTATTTTAGAATTTATCACTAATTGTTGAACACCTTTTTCTGCTGTATTTGTAATCCCCAAACGATAAC
>CAMQSH010000302.1 GCA_947036575.1 uncultured Brevinema sp.
GGTGCTGTGGCTTGGCTGGTCATAGTGACTGTCTAGTTAACAGAAGATGCAGGGTTCTAATCACAGCAGTACGTTGTGTTATGTAAGTACCCCACTCAATTGGAATCCCTTTATTCCCTCCCTTCTGATGGCTTCGCACATGATCGGGTCACGCTACATGAGACCCATTTCATTGGTGTCTCACGTAAGTAAATCAAAAGTGGTACTGTGGCTTAGCTGGTCAAAGCACCTGTCTTGTAAACAGGAGACCCTGGGTTCAACTCCCAGCAGTACCTTCTTTCTTGCAACAGCATCATCTGGTGTAGATAATGATCAAAGTTTTTCTTGCAGTTCAAAACAACGGAATTGTCTTAACTGACAATTTTGCTTGTGGTTGTAAACTTCCATCAATGCAATAGACTTTTCTTCAATGTCAACGGCGGCAGGCAAGCAAAATTCTCTTCTAGTCTTTTAAATTTGACCAACCACTATGAAGTGCTGGAAACAGATGTTTCACTGTGTATCAAGGGCCATTTTTATTTACCCCAGGCCGTTTGGGACTCTGTTTGAATACAATTTTTACCCAAAAGCTGTGATGGCCGAGTGGTTAAGGCGTTGGACTTGAAATCCAATGGGTGTTACCCGCGTAGGTTCAAATCCTGCTCACAGCGTTCTTTGATGATATTGCAAATTGATGTTGTAGGTCATTTAGAATCAGATCTGCAAAGGTTGGTGGGTAAGCAGTTGTGCTCATAATCCAATGGTGGATTTGCTGAGAATATTAAAATACAAATTTCAGACAATTTCGGTCCAATTAGGCTGAGTTTGGTAGTGCGCCATTGAAATGAATGAGTTAAAATACCTCCATGGTTCAAACACACCTGCCTCCACAGGAAACAAACAAGCCTACCAAGATCTTATCGGGCACCTAGCCGTTAGTCTAACCCCTTGGGTTTTCCAAGAAATCCCATTGTTTTTCATTAAAAAGGGCTGTGATGGCCGAGAGGTTAAGGCGTTGGACTCGAAATCCAATGGGGTTTCCCCGCGCAGGTTCGAATCCTGCTCACAGCGTAAATATTGCATGGAACCAATCTGTAGTCATTGGAATATCTCAAAGAACAAATGGAAACGCATGGCTTTTTTCATTCAAACCATCCTCTATGAATATGTTGGAACTCGTGTTTTACTGGGTTTTTAGGACCTTCTTTGATTGCTGCATGTCATTCATCATGACACATTTTGCCTTTATAATCCCATTTTACACCAAAAATATCAAACTCTTATGGAGCAGTGGTTAAGGCATTAGACTCACAACTCACTGGGAACAGCAAAAACTCAAATCCTTCACATATACTTGTATGCTGAGATTTTTGACTAGACCACCCAATCGACAAGCCCTAGTAATTGTCAAAAGCCAAAGGCTAATCCATCTTGACCAACAGATTTTCCCTTTGTTTACTTTTACAAAGGGAAAGGCAAAATCCAACGGTTTCTATCAGGGCCGGTTCAAATTCTGCCAACGGTAACTTATTAGACTTATAAATACAGGTTGATGGTCTACCTGCAAAGCATTGCCACCTGACACACCTCCACTGGTGCCGTTTGTGCACGTGTGAATGGTGAACACCTGAACATCTCTCTGGGCATGGACGGGTCATCAGCTGGGGACCACCAGTCATGGATGTTTCGCTCCTTTAACCCCAGTACATCTCCTGGTGGCGGAGCGATGGCAGGGATCTCTCCCTGCCACCCCCTGCTGATGATCCTCCTTAGCCACAGCCAGAAGCTGCCCTTCTCTGCCTCCTCTGCCAGTTCTTTAATGGCTTTCCGACACCTTGCTCCCGTGCATCCCATGTCACGGAGCAAGTGGACGGTTGAGGACCCGACAAAGCCCCTGCACCCCACTTCGACGGGGCATGTGATGGCTTTCCAGCCAGCCTCCCTGCACTCCTCCGCCAGGTCTGCGTATTTGGCACGCTTCCGTTCATTGGCAGCTTCAATAGCCCAATCCCACGGGACAGTGAGCTCCACCAACAGGATGGTCTTGCTTTGTTCTGACCACATGACCAGGTCTGCCATGGCTCGCCGCTCTTCTTTGGAGGCCTTGGACCAGAAGAGGGGGGTCTCGCTCATCCCAAGGCCTGCTCGACCCTCCTGGACTCTGCCGACTACCTCGCGGTGCTTCAGCCTGCTGATGGCCATGTCGACCTCTTCCTAGGCTTTCCACTTCCTCCCTGTTCGTATCTGGGAGCCAGCTGCTCTCACCAGTGGGTCAGTGGATTCCCTCAGCTCCAGCACCATCCGAGCCTTCTCCTGCTTGTATCCCAGGCCAATGGATCGCAGTGGCAGTTGCAACGTGTTCCTGCCGAAGTGGCCAACAACTGGCAGTCCCAGCCACAATGAATTAGGCAAATGATAATAAATGCATTGTTTAATGTATTTCTACAGAAGGCCTGATACATTTCAAGAAACATCTTGACAATCATTAAAAATTGTGCAAGGCACTGAGGGCTTGTCCGGGATTTGCACCCGGGACCTCTCGCACCCATAGCGATAATCATACCCCTAGACCAACGAGCCACAAAAACCCTCAAATGATATGTAAATTGCTGAAATTTGTCAAATGCTTCTTCTAAAAGTGTCTGCTAAATGCCCTAAATGTAAATGTAGACCAAGCTCTCCTAATC
>CAMQSH010000303.1 GCA_947036575.1 uncultured Brevinema sp.
GATAGATCGGGATTAGTTCCTGGTGATGGTAAAACGCATCAAGGTGTTTTTGATATTGCTTATCTTCGTGTTATTCCTAATATGATTATCATGAGTCCCTTGACAGAAATTGAATTACAACTAATGTTACAGCAAGCTCTCATTTGGAAAAAACCAGTAGTTATTCGTTATCCCAAAGATATTGCGCCCACTTGGGATCAAGTGTCAAATCAAGCTCCTGAAGATCTTGTTTTAGGGCAAGGGGTAGAGCTAGTAGCAGGAGAAGATGGTGTTATTGTGATTTTTGGATCTTTGTTAGAAGAGGCTTTAATGACACAAGTATTATTAAAAAATCATCATAAAAATTATGCTATTTATCATTTGCGATTTGCAAAACCTATTAATGATTCTGTGATTGATTATCTCAATACAAAAAAGAATGTTGTTTTATTAGAAGAGGGAGTTGCTACTGGTGGTATAGGGGAATATTTACAAAACAAAATAGATAAGAATACTTCTTTATTAATTAAAAATATTGGTGATCAATTTCCGAGTACGGATACTAGAGAAGGACTGTTGCTCGATTTTGGATTTGAAGCAAAAAGTCTTGTTCAAGAAATATTAAATAATTTACATTAAGGTTCCTATATGATAGAAAATAAACCACAAAAAATACATATGATTAATATGGGATGCAAATTAAACGCTTTTGAAGGAGATGCTATTGTAGCTAATCTCAAAGAAAAAGGACATATAATTTGTGATCAACAAGAAAATGCTGATATTGTTATTGTAAACACCTGTACTGTTACGGCAAAAGCTGATGATAAAGGCCGTAAATATATGCGTAGAGCCAAAAATCAAGGCAAAAAAGTAATTGCAACAGGGTGTTACGCCACGACAGATGGAATGGAATTAGCAGAAGAAAACTATATAGATCTTATTTTAAGAAATGAACAAAAATTTAATATGCATGAATACCTACCTCTTTTGGATTTAGGGCAAAAACTAGTCGATGGACAAGATGATACAGAATTTCCTGAAGTTTCAGGCTTTGAAAAAACAAGAGCATTTTTAAAAATTCAAGATGGTTGTGATAAATTTTGTTCTTTTTGTAAAATCCCCTTTGCTCGAGGGCGTAGTCGAAGTCAAGCTCCTCATAAAATTCGTAAAGCTTTTCAATTATTATTAGAAGCTGGCTATAAAGAAATTGTTCTAACAGGAATAAATCTTAGTGATTATACTTCGGAAGAAGGATATTTAGGTACTATGGTTAAATCATTATTAGAATTTGATGGTGATTTTCGTGTGAGATTGTCCTCATTACAACCGGATGAATTTGATCCTATCCTATTAGATTGTTTAGCTCATCCAAAAATGGCACCTCATTTTCATTTGTCTGTTCAATCAGGTTCTGATAGTGTTTTAAAAAGAATGTTTAGGCATTATGATTCTCATGACTTTTTGGCACTGATAGATCAAATCAGAGCTATTCGTCCTGATGCTGGGATTACAACAGATATTATTGTAGGATTTCCTAATGAAACAGAGGAAGAATTTGAAGAAACATTAGCGATAATTCGTCAGGCTCAATTTTCACGTATACATATTTTTCCTTATTCTCGTCGTGAAGGGACTACTGCCGCAAGAATGGATGATTTTGCTCCATCTATAAAAAAAGAGAGAGAAGAAAGACTTCGTCAGGTATACCAAGAAACAGCTTTAAAGTTTGCTCAAGAATATTGTTTGGGTAAAACCTACAAAGCACTCACAGAAACAGCAAAACAAGGAATCAGAGAAGCTTATACAGAAAATTATATAAGAGTACATTTTAGGGAAGTGGATACACTAGTAAATGAGTTTATCTCTATTATGCCTAAGGATGTGAGTATAGATAAAGATGGTAATTTGATTTTTCAATGCTAGTTGACTTTTTGATAGTAGATTTCTATCTTGTATAAGGTGGGAGGATATTATTATGAAAGGAATCTTATACGAATGTTTGGTGATGGTGTTTTTATTAGTTATTTCTTGTACACAATTATAAAAATAAAAAACTTCTATAGAAAAAATCTGTAGAAGTTTTTTATTTTTATAATTGATTTTTATAGCAACAGTGTCTATTTTAAAGTAAGATAGAGGGTTGTTATGAAAAGAATAATATATATAATACTAATTATTTGTTTTGTCCAAATATTGTGGGGTGTCCCACCTAAAATAGCGCAGCCTCAAGAGCAGTCTGTTATTACAAAGGAAAAACTATTTGTATTTATAGAACCAACGCCAGAAGATATTGAGGAAAGACGTTATATTCAGATAGAAATTTATGAAAGAGAAATAGGTCAAAGAGTCGTAAATTTAGTGCTAACTCCTGACCAAAACTATAAGGACTCTATAGATATTAGTTTATGGAGAAATGGTAAGTATTTGTTAAAAGTTGTGTATACTGATAAAAAGGGAAAACATTTAACCAAATCTTCTTGGAGAAATTTTAGTGTAGAGCATTAAAAATAAATTATAATTAAATATAAAAAAGACAGAATTTACTTCTGTCTTTTTTTGTTAAATAAAAATATAATTTATATAGAGTATCTTTTGGTAAATTCCACTACAAGTGCCGCTGAATTTTTGGCAGCTTCTTTAAAGAAATTAGCATAAGTATCTGCAGCAACACTATCAGCTTTAT
>CAMQSH010000304.1 GCA_947036575.1 uncultured Brevinema sp.
TTTGCATTTTTTATTTTTATATGTTATAATATTCAAATACTGATCTTAAAAAATAAAACTCATCTTATCAGGAGGCCTTACATGGCAAAAATAGCTATCAATGGTTTTGGACGTATTGGACGTTGTACTTTACGTTCTTACTTAGCAAACTACTCAAGCGCATACGAAATCGTTGCGATTAACGATCTTACAGATCCAGCTGTACTCGTACACCTTTTCAAATATGATTCAACTTATGGACCATTTCAAGGTGATGTAAAATTAGAAAACGGATATCTTATCGTTGCTGGTAAAAAAATCAAACTTCTTGCTGAAAGAGATGCAACAAAATTGCCTTGGAAAGATTTAGGTGTTGATATTGTTATTGAATCAACAGGTATTTTCACAACTCGTGAAGGTATGTCTGCTCATATTACTGCTGGTGCAAAAAAAGTTCTTCTTTCTGCTCCATCAAAAAGCCCAGAAGATGTAGATTTGACAACTGTTATTGGTGTTAACCATAACTTAATCACAAAAGAAATGCAATTCATTTCTAACGCTTCTTGTACCACCAACTCAATGGCTGGTGTTGTAAAAGCTGTTAATGATGCTTTTGGTATTGTTTCAGGTGTTATGACTACTATCCATTCTTATACAATGGATCAAAGATTATTAGATAGCCCACACAGTGACTTAAGAAGAGCTCGTTCTGCTGCTGAAAACATTGTTCCTTCTTCTACTGGTGCTGCTAAAGCTATCGGTCTAGTTATCCCTGAATTAAAAGGAAAATTAGATGGTTGTTCATTACGTGTTCCTACACCAGTCGGATCTATTACAGATATGACTTTTGAAGTTTCCAAATCTACTTCTGTTGAAGAAGTAAACAAAGCTCTTGAAACCGCTGCTAATGGATACCTAAAAGGAACTGTTGAATATTCAACTGATCCTTTAGTTCTTAAAGATATCGTAGGTAACCCACACTCAGGTATTGTTGACTCCAAGTTAACAGCTGTTGGTGGTGTTGATAAAAAAACAGTTAAAGTATTTGCATGGTATGACAACGAATGGGGTTTCTCAAATCGTCTTGCTCACCTTTGTAAAATTGTTTCTGATTTCGTATAAATCTTTTCAACTAACAAAAACGGCCTTCTTCGGAGGGTCGTTTCTTTTTGTAGATAATTTTAGATAGCCATGTTATAATATAATAAAGAGGTATTACCATGATTAGAGAAATACAAACACAGGATATTAAAGAAGTACTACCCCTATTGGAATTGATGTATAATATTCATCAAGTAAAACTCCCTTTTTTTATGCCTCCTTTGGAGTCGGTGTCTATTTTAGAAGAAGGGCTCACCAAAATGATGGCACTAGAAGGGTTTTATCAATTCGTATATAGATCGGAAGGTAAGATTATTGGTTATATGGATATGTCTATACATGCTCCACATATGGATCTTTTATTTCCTTCAGAAGCAAGTATGATTTTTGACACCTTGATTCTTTATCCTGAATATAGAGGACAAAATATTGCTGAAGAAATGATAGATTTTGCTAAGCAACATGCTAAAAATTTGGGTTTTAAAACTATGCAACTTCATGTATTAGAAGCGTTTCCTAAATTACACCATTATTATCAAAAACATGGTTTTAAAGATATTTCAAATTATATGACCTGTGATTTATAATAAAAAAGGAAAATTTGGAGAAAGCTTTAAATGACAAAATTAGAAACATTAAAAAATTATTTTGAAGAAGCAGAAACAAAAATTATAGTATTATCCAATGATAGTGATAAGGCCAATAAAACAAAAACAGTGTTTCAGTTCGATGAAGAAACACTCTTAGGTACTATTGTTTTACAGACAGGCGGAATTATCTTTGACCAGTGGATAAGAGTTTATGGTAGTGGTGAAATTGATTTCTCACAAAAAAACAAATTTTTATTACCTTATGGAAAAATTATTGTTGCAGAAGATCTTGCTGGAGGATTGTTCGGGATAGATGAAAATAATATGATTTTTTATTTTGCTCCAGATACCTTGGAGTGGGAAGATATGGAGATCTCATACCCACAACTTATTCAACGCTTTACAGAAGGTGGAGAAAATATTGAGTGTTTTTACAAATATTTTCGTTGGGAAGGATGGCAAGAGGATACTAAAGATATAAAACATAATGAAGGTATTTTATACATACCTTTTTTATGGACAGAAGAAGCTTCTGCAGAAGGTCTTCTTCATAAAATCGTACCCATTGATGAAGTTCAAAAAATACAGTTAGACATTGTCTCAGGTTTGAATAATATAGATAAATAAGGAATATAACGATGACAAGAAATACAAATCAACGAATGGTAGAATATATTAAAGGATTGTTACTTAAAGAAAATTATAATGTGTTTTCAGCGGTTACGGATGACACTTTTTGTGATTTAATCGTAAGAAATATAAAAGAAGATGATTCTCCTCAATATATAGAAATCCAAGTATTATCTCGTACAGAAGAGTATAATACAGAAATATCAATCCCTATAACCATAGATGAATCAAAAGGACATTTTTGTTATTTTATTTTACATTCTCCAGGTATGGGCAAAATGTGGTTACTTCGTGCTGATGAGCTTTTTAAACTCCGTTCTGAAGGTATGGACGCTAGAGATACAAGTCCTAACTTAGT
>CAMQSH010000305.1 GCA_947036575.1 uncultured Brevinema sp.
TTGTCCTGCCCACGGGACCACCTGCTGGAGAACTACCCCCCTAGTCAGTATGTGGACTGTGGGCTCTGCGATATGAAATACGGCAAGGAGGCCTTGAAAAGGGTTCTGAGTGGAATGGTGCTGGTCAGGGAGTCTGACCTGGTCCTGGAGCTGACGGATGACCATGTAAGGAGCTTGCTGAAAGAGGCAATGGACGGGGGCTGCAACACCATCGACGAATTGGAGATAGCCATGAAACAAGTCTGCTTTCTTAAAGTCACCTTAAACAACAATATTGTCATTTCTGTGTCCAGAGCCAGTCCTTGACCCTGTATGACGAATGTGGATTAGTGAGTTAGCAAGGTATGTTGAGCTCAAAGTCTGCCTTAGCCACACTTAATTTGTTTGCTGTCATGTATCTTGTATGTATGTATTATTGTTAATAAAGCATGTTATTGGCTAAAATAAATACTGTTGGGGTCATAAAGGTTTTTTCACCACAAAGGATACACCCATCAGAGGGCTAAGAAGCGACTCCTGGTTAAAAACACAACAGTTGTATGGTAAGATGGCTACTGGTCAGAAGTCGGTTGTTGGAGAGATGTTTGACCCTAGACTTCAGCACCCGTTCAGTATGGTAGTGTCTGGCCCTTCCAACAGCGGAAAAACCTATTTTGTCAAAACACTCGTTGAAAACGTTGGTCGTCTATTTTCGGAAGATATTGAAAACATAGTCTATATTTATTCATGTTGGCAACCGATATATGATGAATTGTTAAAGATAAGGAGTATTAACTTTGTGGAAGGGATTCCCAAATCTCTTTGCGACGATTCAATATTACCGGTCAATACTAGAAATCTTCTCATTATTGATGACTTGATGAATGATGCGTGCAATAATATAGAGGTTCAGCATGTTTTTACAAAATATGTACACCATCGTAACCTTAGCTGTATGTATCTGGTGCAAAATTTGTTTATGCAAGGTAAAACCAGCAGAACAATAAGCTTAAATACAAATTACATGGTCTTGTTTAAGAACCCACGTGACAAATATCAGATTTTGTTGATAGCCAGACAGATGTTTCCGTGTAAGACAAAGTATTTTCTAGAGTCCTTTAACGACGCTACTAGCATACCCTATGGGTATTTGCTTGTCGACTTTAAAGCCACGACCCCCGACAATATGAGACTTAGAACAGCTATTTTATCAGACCGTCAAGTCGTCTACACCCAGAGAGCAAAGTGACTAGCTAGAGGCCATGTCGGAGCGTATACGCAGAAATCGAGACCGACTAAAGCTGTTGTATAAATCACCGCCTGCTCTGCGTAAAGTTATTCTACGGACAGCCAACGACGATTTTATCAACTCGCTGTGTGAAATAGCGTTGAATATTTTACAAGGAAAGATACCATTGACCACCAGTCAGCACAAAAGATTGCAGAAACAAAAAAAGGACATTAGGTTACTGGCTAATAAGTCTGTGGTGATTTCTAAAAAGAAGAAGAGACTCATCAATCAGACCGGTGGATTTCTGTTGCCTTTACTGTCTGTAGCCATACCTTTGATTACCAGTCTTTTCTCCAGAGGTGGTTGATTGAAATCGTAATGGAGCACACTCACAAGATGTATCTAGTTCCTCAGCATCAACTCGATGCCTTAAAGCAACCCCATCCTAGGGAATCGGTTAGACAGACGGCTGAAAACGCTTTGGATAAAGCTATCGAGGAGGTGTTGAACACCCCCGATACCGATTTGTATGAAAAAGCCAAGAGGTACGGATCTGTTTTACAACGATATCTATCTCTGGTTAAACAAGGACAACGTGAGCAAGGAGAGTTGACTCTATCACTTGCTGAGGACGGGTCCAAGTCTCAGCCGCGGGATGCAGATGAGGGCGGTAATGCTAGTGCTGGTGATAGTGTTTTTGAGGAGGTAATGAGACATATACCGACAAAAAGTAAGAGAAACGCCGGACACATCATGGAATCGTTGAAGAAATCTAAAAACGTATCATGGACGGACAAGGGCGAGCTTGTGTTAAAAGGAGAAACTATTAAGGGATCACACATGTATGATTTGTTAAAGAATGTCACATCGTCCTATCGCGTTTTAGATTCCGACAGGCCCCCGGGGTGGATAGCGTTTCTGAAAGTTTTAGCCCATATTAATGTACCGTCTACATCTATACCTAGTAAACGACTTAGACAGTTGGTAGACATGTATAAACATACCCCACCATCGGATAGTGTTAACGCAATTGACGAGTATGAGAGCCACCACTCTGGATCTAATAAGAGGAGAAGACGTGAACGACCTGACTCGCCTTCTAATACCCCTAAAACACATGAAAGCGCGTGGTTACAATTCTGATGTGCGTATCTAAATAATTGTATATATATACTGTGACTGTTATCGTTTTGAAATTCTAAAATTCTAAATAAAAAACTTGACACTTTTTTACTCGTCTTTGTATTTATTTTCAAAAGGCATGTTACACGTTACAACCACAGATACACGACTGCACACACATCAGTTCATGTTCATTACAAAAACTTACACTACTAACAAAGTCGTATACCTTTTTATCATTGCGGGGTAGATTACCCCCAAACATTCTCTTTGTGGTACGACACACCTTTTTCTGCATATTAAACACATA
>CAMQSH010000306.1 GCA_947036575.1 uncultured Brevinema sp.
GCATCTGCCTTCCCGACGGGGCCGTGACAGAGATGGTGATCCCGTTCAGCTCCCTTACGTCACTCAGAAACGGACCCGCCTCCGCGTGGGGCAGCCACTACAAGTGGTATATGGTCAACGATCCGCTGGACAAAACATGGACATCCCTGGTCGCAGATCCACCCGGCTACGACTGGTCCAGCGCGACCACCTCTCGATCCGCTATACGAATGCGCAAATGCTTAACCCTAACCCCCACCTCCAATGGATTAATCCTCAAAATAGATCAGAGGAACAACCGGTCCATGTGGGGCGAAACCCCAGGATGCTGGAGTTTCAAGATATACGCTTGGGCCGACGGCGCTGACCCCGGGTGGCAGATCCGGATGTGCCCAGCCCCCTCTAGCAACCAAACCGCCACCCTCAGCAACGCGGCCAGTAAGGCAGGAGTCACAATAACCCCGAGGAACGTAGACACCTTAGAAATGTTCCATATGATCACCGGCATGAAAACGTTAGACAATAATTGGCTCCGGATGGTCCAACAAGCGGCCAATAGCTCAGGAGCGGGAGATTGTATTGCGTGCATGGTGGCGCGACCACTGCTCCTCGTGGTGCCAGCAACTCTCGACCCGGCGTGCGCCATAGAGGTTCTAACAAAAGATAACTTAGGACCCAAGTGCTCCGAATGGGACAGGGTGTACCCCGTCACTGAATCTGCCCATAGAAAACCTACATTCTCTAGCGAGGTGGCCCCAGGAAATTTCACTTGCGTGAACGTCACGGGTAACGGCACCGCCCTTGGCGCCGCCCCTAGGGCATCGTGTAACATCACCTTAGGCCCGTTCAACACCTCCAAATTTGACCCGACTCCCCGTGCAGATATATGGCTCTGGTGTGGGGGCGCGACCCTGTATGATAGGATACCCGCTAACGCGCATGGCCTCTGCGCACCCGTTACTCTACTACTCCCCGTTATGGTGCACGCAGTCGACACCACGGCAGGCTCCCCCACCTCTCCGTTGGATAAACACTCGCGACGACGACGTTCCGCGCCAGAAACGCCCTGGATGGACGCGACTGATCCCACCTATATAGACTCCATTGGCGTGCCGCGCGGGGTGCCGGACCAGTATAAACTCGCGGACCAGGTTGCAACCGGCTTCGAGAACATTCCCCTAATCTCGGCTCTTTTTCCCATCACTCCTAATAAAAACGTAGACCGTATAAATTACATCCACTACAATGTCCAACGGTTAGGCAATTGGACCGAGCACTCCTTTGAGGCGGTCCACGCCCAGCTAAAGGCCACCTCCCTCATGGCCTACCAAAACCGCATCGCGTTAGACATGCTGCTAGCCGAAAGAGGCGGCGTGTGTACCATGTTCGGCCTCCACTGCTGCACGTTTATCCCTAATAACACGGCCGCCGACGGAAAATTAACCAAAGCTATAGCCGGGATGCGTACCCTTAACAAAAAGATGAAAGACCACTCGGGAGTTGATACCACCCACTTCGACGAGTGGCTGAATGTGTTTGGGAAATATAAATCGCTTATTCAATCTATCTTAGCGTCCCTGGCCATCTTCGCGGCCCTGCTCACTCTGTGCGGGTGCTGTTGCATCCCCTGTATTCGCACCCTTCTACAGCACCTGATTACTACTGCCGTGGGGCCCCTACACCAGCAGCACCAGGGACAGCTTGCTCTCTTCATACAACCGCCCAATGAGGCCCCCGGGTCAGATATGGACTCCGACGAGGACGAGGAGAAAGTATTCCTGGCATAAGATAAGGATGGGCTAGAGCTTACGCTATTAACCTCAATATGGATGTGTAGCCCGGGTGGATGTCGAATAAACGGGAACGTACCCTACATCTGTATGGGCCCCATGCTCCCACCCACGGCATATTCTCAAACCAGCTAAAACGCTTTGTTATTTGATGTATTTTCCGTTTATTGAGCTGTGCTAGTGTCCCTGGGATGGCAGGTGAATGCTGGGGCCCTCTGAAGGGGCCTCATGTGTATGGTTTCCTCCCACATGTCTCATGGCTCTGTATAGCCCATAGGTGGAGGTTTTCCTGCACACTGTCCCCGGGAGGTAAAACAATTGTGTTGTGAAGGTCATGTATTGTGTGGGTATTGATGTGTGCTGCCTGTGTCTACCCCATTGAAGTTATAAGTTTATAACTTGAGAGGGATTATAGAGATCTCCTTATATGGGCATGCCTCTTCCGTTTCTCCCGTGAGACATGATTACTACGCGCCCTTATCACGTGAGAAAGAACACATGACTAATCTGACCCAAACAGCTAAAACGTCAAAGGAAGACACTCTGTCCCTACGACCCCCGAAGTAACGTAACAGAACCGGCCCAAACAGGTTCCCTTTGTCTCACAAAGAGATAAACCACAACATAAAGGGACGCTCCTTTCTCAGCTCGTCAGCTCAGTTGGGGCAGAACTACTCTTGTGGCGAAGCTCTCTCAGATCTCAGCGCTGTCAGGGACAGATACACGCAGCACAGGAATACTTAACATTTCCCCAGTACCAGATGCAACCTATTTAACAATAAAGACTAATCGCTTGAGAAATACATTCCCTGTCTACGAGTCTACTTCCCGAGCCCGGGGTCCACGGACCGCCCCCCAGGCCTCCTGCAG
>CAMQSH010000307.1 GCA_947036575.1 uncultured Brevinema sp.
ACAGAATGGACACTTACTCATAATGATCTCCTACATAACCCCTAATATATAAAAAAAGAAGAATACTGCTATCAGCACTAACCAAACAGACTTTCTCTGCTGTTTTCGAAATTCTAAATAACATGGGTCACAAATTCTATCATATTCATAGTTTAATTTTCTACCACATATTTCACAAGTAGCGATATCGCTTTCATCTCTAGTTACAGTTATTTCTACTTTTATTGTGTTGTCGTCTAAATTATTCATAATATACTCCTACATAGTACCTAATAAATAAAAGAAGGACACTACCATTCCTAATATCAAGAGAGAATAGTCTTTATGTTCTTCTCGTACTTGATACTGAGGATTGTGTTCTTGGACATATTTATTATTATATATTTTTTCTTCAAATACTACAATCTCAAATCCATATAAATTTTTACTTTTTATATACCCTAAGCTATTTTGATGAGCATTTATATTATTAAAATTGATAGGGCTAACTATTTTATTACTAGTATTAATAATATCAAGTTGACGTTTTTCTTTTTTACTGAGTATTTGATAAGCTCTATGCTCTCTTACTTTAGTTTTTTTAGTAGGGAGATAGTAGCTATAAAAATTCTTTGGTTTGATATATTGAGAGTTATTGCTTTGGGTATGCAAAGACAATTCCTCATATTGGTATCGTTCAGCTCTTTGTAAGGCGTAAGCGTTTCTTTGTATCTTTTCTAATAAATCCTTTTCTATTAATGTTTCAGGGGCAATCACTCCTGTGATAGATTTACTTTCTCCGTCAATGATACGACTTGTTGCGTAAGATTTTTGGTTGACATATTTTAGTTTGTTACTGTCAAGCTCTTCATCTAATAAAAGAATCTCTTCCGTGATGAATTTGTAATTATTACCAGTACGATTAACACGCTTGAAACATTGTTCTACTTGTTCGGCTTTGTATCCAGGATCAATAATAAGCGTATAGTTTGCGTTTTGGAGGTTGATCCCAGTCCCAGCAGCATCAATATTACCTATAAATAATCTAATGCTATCATCAGTCATAAATTTATCAATGATAGATTGGCGTGTATTACTAGGCGTTGCCCCTGTGATAACGACGGCTTTATCTCCAAAATGTGCTTTTAAGGCGTGGACTTGATTGTTACGACGAGAGAATACAGTCGCTTTGTCTCCTGTAGCAAGTTGTTTTTCTAATATTTCAATAGATCTTTGTATTTTGATAGGGTCAAATATTCTGTTTGTGGCTTCTGTTTTTTGTCCTGCATTCATATACTTATCAATAGTCTTGATCTCTTTTTTAATTTCTTCTGAAGTATCAATTTTAGTAACAATTCTAGTGGTTTCGTTGTTTAAGTATTGTTTTTTTCTATCATCTGTCCATGTTAAACGATGAGGAGCAAGGATAGAAAACAATCTTTGTAAGTCTTCTATGTTTTTGAAAGCTCTTTGTTTGTTGTGTACTGTTGTAAAAGAATCCGTAAAATACCAATGCTCTAACTCTGTAAACATACATTTTAGATAAAATGAAACGGCTTTATGCGTGATGTTGTTGAGAGGTGTTCCTGTCAAGAATAATAGTTTTTCTATATGTTTACAAGCTTCTAAAACTCCTTTTCCTCTTGAGGATTCTTCGTTAGCTACAATGTGAGCTTCATCAAGGATCATCAAAGAGAATTTTTGTCCTGTTACTTTTTCGATGTTAGTAATGAGATCTCTTTGATCCATAGCTTGATGAGTAAGCAATATTATCTTAGCATTTTTTAGATTGTCTAGGTCTTTTGTTCCTTTAATGGCTGTGATATTACTTTGAAACAAATCATCTTCAGAAATAGAAAGCTTAGTAGCTATTTTTTTACGATAACAAAATTTGTATCGTTTTTTTAATTGAGCATAGGATAGGGGATCTTCTATCACTTCACAAGCATGAGAAAATTTGGCAAATTCTTTAATCCAGTTTGGTATCGTAGAAGAGGTGGTACAGATCAATATTTTTTCTACATTTTCACGTGCCATGAGTTCGTGCGTAGCGATAATAGTAGAAGGGGTTTTGCCTATACCCATTTCATGGGACATGATCTTGCGAGGATTCATAAGCCATTCTTTAACAAATGTTTTTTGATCTTCATGGAGAAGATGAGCCTTTGGAGAGATTAATTCTACAGGAGAGCTTTTGACTACTTTTGATTTTAAGCCTTTAATTTTGTATCCTAATTTTACTAATTCTAATACATTAACGAGGTTATAAGGGATTGTTTTATTTGTTAAGTGGATAGAATTGTCTTTGATAGTAGCTTTAAGAGTTTTAAGATCACGAAAATGTTGAGCAGTAGGATAGAGATCTCTTTTTATCTGATTTTTGATCTCAAGTCTTTTATTCATTGAGCTAGTTTTTGTAATAATTGCTAATATATTATAAAGGTCTTTAGTCATAGTTTTTCTCCTTATATTTATTTTATCATTTTTCCCACGTGGGAAAAATGGTATTTTTAGTTGCACGATTATTTCGTGCAAGTCAGTTGTCGGATTATTTCGGACATCTTAACTTCTTAGCATAGGGGGGATATGATCCCCCTATAAGCCCCAATTCCATAAGATATGTGCTTAACTATGCTTTTATCATTTTTCC
>CAMQSH010000308.1 GCA_947036575.1 uncultured Brevinema sp.
TCTATTGTTTTTTTTGAATTTATTAGGGAATAAATTCCCCATAAAAACAAAGTGAAAATAATACTATTTATAATTCCAAAAACAATCTGTTCTAAAAAAATATTGTCTTGAAATAAATAAAGAAAAATTCTCAGAAAAACATCTCCCACACGAGAGACATAAGTAAAATAACGAGAAATGATATAATAAGGGCCTTCTGTAATTGAGGGATCTACAATTTGAGCCCATTCATCAGTCATAGGGTACTGAAAAATATTTAATATCAAAAACCACAGAGCAATAAAAATAAAAGGGATATAGTATTTTATATTTTTGTTAAATAGTTTCTGCCATATATAAAATTTCTTCATAAAGCCACCTTTTAAATCTATTTTAATACAATTTTATTGATTAGTATAATATATTTACTTATTTTAATCTATAATAAACACTAACAATTATTTAGAGAGGTGTTGTTTTAGAATATAAGTGTCAAAACAATGCTTAGCTATTGATTAATCTTTGATGATATGTCATAATGAAAGCATCTTTTATTTAAAAAATAAATCTTTTTGAATAAAAGATACCCTAATAGTAGTAATATATAATAATATATTTTATAGGAGAATTAATAGTGAAACTAATTTTATTAACAATATTTTTTGCCACTTCTTTGATGCATGCTCAAGATGTTACAAATCAAGAGCCTCAAAAAAAAGAAAAAAAACCTTATGTCTACCAACCTCATAGTATAGGGATTTCTACTCGTTTGGGTGCTGCCCATCGTTTTAATGTTTATGAGAATTCTTCTTTGTTTTTGAGTACCACTACTTTGGACTTTTATGCAGGCAAAAGAGTTGGAAAAACAAAATATAACTCTCTTATTCAATTTCGTATTTCTACACCTGTAGTTTCCGAATATACCACTATATTTCCTCTATTTAATGAATTTCGTTGGGGATTATTATTGGGAGGATCTCAATATGCTTTTGATTATAGGACAGAACAGGGCACAGGTTGGTCTACACTGATTAATGGTGGTATGAGTTTTGACTTACCTACTATTCCTCGTTTTGATGATTTAATGAGCAGTGTTGTTATTGTTGGGGTAGAATTGGATATTAAATCAATTTACAATTTTAGCAAATATAATGCTATCACTTTTGGCTTAAATATGGGATATCATGTGAGTTATACTTATAGACCAGATGCTATTTATGATGATGAAGGGTTCCCCCTACCTGTTCCACAAGGACTATACATCGAACATGCTTTTGTTTGGGGCTTTAGTGTAGGAATCTTGTTTTAAAATAAATAATATAAAAAATCAATTAAATATAAGGAAAAATAATGAAAAAGTATTTTATAATACCAAGCCTGTTTTTATTTTTAGGTTGTTCTCTCATCGCAAAACCTGTAGAAAATGGCGAATCAACGACCTCTACATGGCAGGGATATTACAATTATAATGAGGTGCCGACTTTTAATAGGCTTTCTTATAATCAATTTAAAATTGATGAGAATTTTATTTCTATAAAATCGGGGAGCTATTCTCTTGAAACAGGAGAGCCTTTACAGAGTTCTGCTAGTAGCTACAAAATCACAAAGACTTTAAAAGATACTCCTGAAGAATATCAGGTTCTTATTGTTGATGCTCTCATCGATAGTCCTATAGAGAGGATTCTTGGCTTAAAAAAAATAGGTACAGATATTTTGATTTCAGAACCAGTACTATGGGAAGAAGGAATGAACACAAGATCTCTTAAAGATAATAAATATCTCTATTCAGAAACTTATGTAGATCAACCTTCCGTTGATCCACAAATGTTAAAACCTAAGGATGATGTCTGGAAAACAAAAGTATCAGGTAAATTTGCTGGTGTTTCTAGTTTTAATAATGATGCTACTTTAAGTTATGATGGGGAAACTTATACTTTTGTTTCTTCCCCAGAAGATGGTAGAGGGATCTATAAAAAAGATGACTTATTTTATGGTGTACTAGCTGATAAAGATTTTATTACGACATTAAGTATGACTAAAACGGGTGTTAGAGATTCTTCTACTATTATTTGGATAGATATAAAAAATATTACTACCATTCCCCTAGACTATAATCAATTATGGAAAGACAGAGTATCAGGTAAAGTTGCTGGTGTTTCTAGTTTTGATGATAAGGCTGATCTGACTTATGAAGGAAAAACTTATATTTTTGATTCTTCTGCAGATATAGGTAAAGCTATCTATAAAAAAGATAGCTTGTATTATGGTGTAGTAGCTAATGATGATTTTACTACGACACTAAGTATGTCTATAAAAGGTATTGATGATTCTGCTACTATTAACTGGGAAAATATAAAAAATATTACTACAGCTACTCCAGAACCAGAACTGGACTACAATCAGTTATGGATAGATAGAGTATCTAGTAAGATAGCTGGTGTTTCTAGTTTTGATGATAAGGCTGATCTGACTTATGAAGGTACTTATAAATTTATTTCTTCTACTGAAATTGGTAGAGGAATTTATAAAAAAGATAGCTTGTATTATGGTGTAGTAGCTGAAGAAGATTTTACTACAACACTAAGCATGACGAAAACTGGTATTACTGATTCTACCAAGATTGATTGGATAGATGTAAAAAACATTACTA
>CAMQSH010000309.1 GCA_947036575.1 uncultured Brevinema sp.
TTATGAACCATTCTATGTTCTGTAGAAATAGCATAAATATTTTTGATAGGAAATTTGGATTTTAATAAATAATAAGCTGCTAATACAAATTCCATATTATCAGCAGGAATCACTAAACTAACAACATCATTATAAAAACGTTGTCTTTTTTCTTCTGTCGCATGTAATGCCTCTATTATTGTTGCTATATGCCCAACAATACGAAAAATATTTTTATGATCACAATACAGAGTTTGTTGTTTTAATAAATTTTCTTTTAGAACTCTATTAGTCATATCAATAGAAAAAACATTAGTGTTTGATGTTTCTAAAGGAGTACTATAGGTGTTACCTAGAGGAATAAGAATGTTTTTTTTCTCTAAGGAAAAAGCCTGTTGAAAAGCCATCCCTGTATCCTCTCCATTAGCTAAAAAATATAGATTTTTACTCATTTCTTCAGGAAGAAATGTCTCAAACAATCCTGCAAGTAATAATTCTGATAATAAAGAAAGGTGATTTGTAGGACGCCATACAGAACATTTGTCAGTAATACTATGCAAGCTTCCAATATTATTAGAAATAACTGGTAATATATCTTTTAATTTTGGATGTTGATCGGCATAAGGACCAACAACTTCCTGTAAACGAAGAGTATAGTCTCTCTCAATAACGATTTCAGGGTCAATAGTAGGAATTTTATCAGGCGTATAAGCCAATTTGCCGTTTAGAACTCCCATAAAAGTTCTAAATCCTTCAGCTCCATAAATTGATAAATAACGCATAAGGTCTCCTAAAATAAATACGTTATATTATTACAGAAAATAAGCAAAAAATCAAGAGAAAAAAAATATAATTCATGAGAGTCCTTTATAAAAGTAAATGACAAGAGTCACTAAAAATAACATGGAAAATGTATTGACAAAAGAGCCATATTCGTTATATAATATTGTAACATATATTACTTATATGAATTGATAAAAATACTATGGGCATTGTTTTTTTATCAGCCAAATCTGAAAAACACATTATTGAATATCACAATGACTGTCAAATTATGGAGAATTTATGAACCAATTAACGGCAGGATCTTCAATACTAATGATCATTGTTGCATTACTAATAGGAATTTTATCCGGTTATCTCATTCGATTAATTATCGCTCAACTTTCAAGCAAATCTATAGAACAACGCACTAAAAGAATGCTTGAAGATACAGAAAAAACTGCAGAATCACGCAAAAGAGAAATTATCTTAGAAGCAAAAGATAAAGTTTTTGAAGAACGAAAGCAATTCGATAAAGAATCGCGTGAACGGAATAATGAAATCCAACAAATGCAACGTAGATTAGTACAAAAAGAAGACTCCTTAGAAAAAAAATTCGAGACTATCGAAAAAAGAGAAAAATCTCTTGGTGAAAAAGAAGAAGAAAATAAAAATCTTCAAAAAGATTTGTTAGATGCAAAACAAGAACATCTACATGCTCTAGAAAAAGTTGCTGAGTTATCTGCCCATGAAGCAAAGCAACAAATTATTAGCAAAATCATAGATGAAGCAAAACAAGAAGCTGTACCTCTTATTCAAAAAATTGAAGAAGAAGCCAGAGAAGAAGCAGATCAAAAAGCAAAAGCTATTTTGGTAACAAGCTTAGAAAGAAATGCTGTTGAAATTGCCACCGAAAAGTTTATCACAACAGTCAATCTTCCAAGTGACGATATGAAAGGTCGTATCATTGGTCGTGAAGGTAGAAATATTAGATCATTCGAATCAATTACAGGTGTAGACTTAATCATTGATGACACTCCTGAAATTGTTGTTATTTCTTCTTTTGATCCATATAGAAGAGAAATTGCTCGTATTGCTTTAGACAAACTTGTTCAAGATGGACGTATCCACCCAACAAGAATAGAAGAAGTCGTAAATAAAATACAAAATGATATTAATTTAGAAATTGTAGAAGCTGGGAAACAAGCTTGTCAAGAACTAAAATTAAACCTGCCAAGAGGGCTTTATCCTTATATTGGTAGACTCAAATATAGAACAAGTTATGGACAAAATGTTTATAAACATTCTATAGAAGTAGCAAATATCGGTGGAATGATCGCTGGTGAATTAAATATTGATATAGAATCTGCAAAAATTGCCTGTTTATTACATGATATCGGTAAAACAATCAAATCTACTGGTGAAGGTGGACATGCCATCTTAGGAGCTGAAGTAGCTCGTAAGTTTGGATTGAGTGATAGAATTGTTAATGCAATCGCTTGTCACCACGGCGAAGAAGAATGTAGATTTATAGAAGGTTCTATTGTAATGCTCTGTGATGCTCTCTCTGCTGCAAGACCTGGGGCAAGAAGAGAATCATTTGATGATTATATCAAACGCTTGCAACAGCTTGAAGAACTATCACTTTCTTGTGAAGGGGTAGAAAAGGCATTTGCTATTCAAGCAGGACGTGAAGTTCGTGTCTTTGTAACTCCTGAAAAAGTTACTGATGAACAAGCTTATATCATCGCAAGAGATATTGCTAAAAAAATTGAAGATACTATGCAGTATCCTGGACAAATAAAAGTAACGCTTATTCGAGAAATGCGTGTTACAGAATATGCAAAATAAATTCAAAAAGCCCCCTTATTTGAGGGGGCTTTTTAA
>CAMQSH010000310.1 GCA_947036575.1 uncultured Brevinema sp.
CCTTCTACTAGAGCCATATTTCCATAGAGAAAAAACGGAACATCGCTCCCTACTTGTTGAGCAATATCAATACAATCTTCTATATTAATCTTAAATCGTTGTGCCAGCCATTTTAATGTAGCACCAGCGTTTCCACTACCGCCACCTAATCCAGCACCCATAGGCACATTTTTTTTGATCTTAATATAATAGGTTTTTTTAATATCAAATTTTTCTTTGAATAATCGTAATGCTTTAGTGACAGTATTTTCTTCAGGGATTTCTTCTGAATCCAGTCCTGAAAATTCAACTTTATCTTCATTAGAAGAATAAATTTCAAAATCATCACCCCAAGGAATTTCATAAAAAACACTTTCTATAAAATGATAACCATCAACAGGGTCTTTGCCTACAATATCAAGATACAAATTGATTTTTGAAGTAGAAGTAAATTGATTTAATAATAACATGGTTATTGCTCCAAATCGTCAATGGAATATATTTTATCACATTTTTGTGCAAGATTTATATTATGTGTTGATAAAATAAGAGTAGTATTTTGTTTTTTTGTTAATTCAAATAATAATTCTTCTAACAATCTTGAATTTTCTTTGTCAAGAGATCCAGTAGGTTCATCAGCAAAAATTATTAAAGGCTTAGTTGCCAAAGCTCTAATAAGAGAAATCCTTTGTTTTTCTCCTCCTGATAATTCATCGGGGAAATGATGGAGACGTTTTTCTAATCCAAAATAGTGGAATAATTCTAATATTTCATTAGTGCTTTCTTCTGTAAATTTTTTAGCAATTCTTAAGGGTAATAAGGTGTTATCTAAAGCATCTAAATCATTAAGCAAAAAATGATGTTGAAAGACAAAGCCAAAATTATTAGCTCTAAATAACGCTAACTCTGTTTCGTTAAGTTGATCAATATGGTGATTATTGATTAAAATATTACCAGTATCTGCTTGATCCAATCCTGATAACAAATACAAAAGCGTTGTTTTACCCCTGCCACTTTCTCCTACGATAGCGATAGATTCTCCTTGATTGACTTCGAGAAAAATATTAGCTAATACGGGAACAGTACCTTGAGGAGAATCATAGCTTTTTGATAAATTTTTTATAGCAATAATATTCATATTTTTTCCTTAATGTTAAAAGATGTTAAAAAGCTCTTTTTCTCAGTATTTCAGCAGGTTTGAAGTTTTTAGAAATAGAAGCAGGATAAATTGCTGCCAATAAAGTACAACAAATGGCAGAGAAAGAAGAAAAAAGAATATCTACTACTTGAATGTGAATTGGAAATTCTTTTAGATAATATACATTTTGATTTAAAAAGTGGAAAGTGTTTATTTTTTGCTTAGTGATAGAGCCAAAAATAGATAATATAAAATTAACAAGATATTCTATGCCTGAGATTATATTATTAAAATTCCAACTTAATAATATCCCAAAAATTATTCCTATAATAGAGGCTGTAAGCCCCAATAACAATCCTGTAAACACAAAAGATTTAAAATTTTCTGTAGGAGTCATACCTAAAGTTTTGAGCAGAGCAATCTCATCTCTTTTATCGGTAACTAAAGCCGTCATTACAGCTAAAATCCCAAAAAAAGCAACACAGAAAAAAATAACTAATAATACTCTAATTATCTGTTTTTCATTATCTAGAGCAAGAAGTGTATTTAAATGGGTGATTTTCCATGTTTTGATGTTAAAAGGAATATTATATTTTTGGATTAAACTTCGAGCAACTTTTTCGGAGTTTTGGTAGTCTCTTATTCTTATACCAATAAAAGGAGAATAGCCATCAAAATCAAAAATTTCACTGGCATCATCAAAAGAAATAAATCCCAATCCTTTGTCTAAGAGTCCATCATTAGCTGTAAATATCCCTGAAACTTTAAAACGATAGGTAATTGTTCCTAGAATTTCATCAAAAGTAAGTATTTCTATAGTATCACCTATAAAGATAGCCATATTTTTGGATAGGGCTTCTCCAATAGTAATGGTTCTAGGATTATCAAAACTCCATTCCCCTTTGAGTAATCGAAAATAAGTATTAAAAGTCCTGTCTTTGGCAAATTCTTGAGAATATCCTTTTATAACAATTCCTGTTGTTTCTCCATAAGATTTGAGCAAAGCTTCATCTTGAGAATAAGGATACGCTGAAGTTACTTCAGGATGTGATTTTATGTTTTGTATGATTTCTTGATAAGCTGGGATTCCTTTGCCAATAGAGATAATAGATAAGTGAGAATCTGATTCAGCAAGTCTTTGTAAATAATTATGATGCAATCCATTTGCTAAAGATAAAATTAAAATAGATGCTGAAACCCCTAATACAATAGAAAAAAATGCTAATCGAGGAAGTAATACTACTCCTGGTGAGTTAGATTTGGGTAATAATCTTCTAAAAGCAAGGTATAAAGGAAGAGACATATAGTCTTGTAAGGTGTGTTTTATTTTATTTTTCATATATTAAGTATATTATATTTTTTTATTTTACTCAAAAATTTCCCTTATGCAAATAATATGATTATATTTGATTTATACTTTTTATTTAGGGAGATGGATATGATTATCTTATTTCTTGTATTATTAACATTTTTTCATATCCCAGTTTTCTCTGTAGT
>CAMQSH010000311.1 GCA_947036575.1 uncultured Brevinema sp.
AGAGCTTTGGTAAGGAATATAGGAGTTTAGCATGAAAAATAAAAAATATATAATTGTACTATTAGCTTTATTTATAACAAATAATGTGTTAGCACAAGACGCTGTGCAGGCACCTATTGCTCCAGATGCACCACCTGCAGATACAGGAAACCTTCCTGTTGTTGAAACAGATCCAGATGCTGAATCTATTGGATCACCAAGAGTTGCTGATGAAGAATTAACCACAGTATTAATTGATGATTTTGAGGTTCCTCAAGGATGGATAGCAAATATTCCTTTAGATTTTGGTATTTCAAAAATCTTATATAGAGAGGGTTCTCCTCAAGAAATAGCAACTGATGTTAATAAAACTGTATTAGGATTAAAAACAATATTCTTCCGTCGTAATTTTGGTTGGATGAGTGTTGATAGACCATATCCACTTAGTATTAGAAATATTGTAAGAAATTTTTCTATCTGGATAGCTGGTAGAAATAGACGTAATGTATTCTTTGTGAAAGTTCGTGACATGTCTTATAACAAAATGCGTTTATCTGGTGGGGAAATGAGATTTCAAGGTTGGAAAAAAGTTAATGTTCCTGTAACAGATTCTGTTGACCAATTTAATCATTTACGTAATAGTAATGGTTTAGATTTCTTAGGTTTTCACATGAGTTTTAATGCTGAAGATATCACTACAACTGAACCATATTATATTTATTTTGATCAATTTACAGCTAGTATGAATATGACTACAACACAAGCTGATGATGATATGACTGATGATTGGTAAAATATAAAAATATTAAAATATAAAAAACTCTCACTAATTTAAGTGGGAGTTTTTTTATATTTTAATTGATAATATTATTGACAATAAAATTCAAACAAGTTATAATAATGTATTAAAAATATACATTTAAAAAAAAATGATTAAAATTTAATCGTTTTATGGAGGTTGTGATGTTAAAAAGATCAGTGTTATTTATGAGTTTATTGGTAATGATATCGTGTGCTCAATCTGAAGACCTTACAAAAAAAGATCTTCTTAAAATAGGAATACCAACAGAAGCTGTGACATTATATCCCTATGGTTCAAATGATACGGCTACAGCAAGAATGACAGTTAATATTTTTGATAGGCTTATTGAAGTAGATAGTAATGGAGATTTTCAGCCAGGATTAGCAGAATCTTGGGAAATGGAAACACCAACTACTGTTAAATTAAATTTACGTTCTAATGTTACTTTCCATAATGGAGCTCCATTTACGGCTGAAGATGTAGTATTTAGTATTACAAAAATGATTGCAGCTCCTGAAATAGAACATATTTCTAGTCCTATAAAAAGCGCTGAGATTTTAGATGCTTATACTGTTTTAGTACATTTAAATAAACCTTTTGCACCTATTTTAGCTCATTTTGCTCATGTGACAATGGCTATTATGAGTAAAGAATATACAGAAAATGCTGGAGATGATATTGATCAAAAACCAGTAGGTACAGGACCTTATAAATTAAAAACTTGGAATAGAGGGCAAAACTTACTGTTAGAAGCTAACACTGAATATTGGGGTGGAGCTCCTAAAATTGCTAATCTTGAATTTAGAGTTATTCCAGAAGCTGCTGCTAGAACTATTGCTCTAGAGACTGGTGATATTGATATAGCTTATGATATAGATGCTGTTGATAGAGATAGAGTCAATGATAGTTCTGATTTACGATTAATAGAAAAACCTGTTGCTCGTATAGAATATTTAGGGTTTAATATAGAAAAAGGTAAGAATCCTATATGGAGAGATAAAAGAGTTAGAGAAGCTGTAGCACTAGCTATAGATGTTGATGGTATTATTAATTCCGTATTATTTGGTACTGGAACCCCTGCTGATTCTCTTCTTTATAAAACAGTAATTGGGCATTATGAAGGATTAACACCTCGTACTAGAGACTTAAAAAGAGCAAAAGAATTACTTGTTGAAGCAGGGGTTACACCAGGAACAAAAGTAAGAATGTGGACTTCAGAAGGTCAACGTCAAAAAATATTAGAAATTGTTCAAGCAAATTTACGTGAAATAGGAATTGATGCAAGTATAGAAGTTTATGAATGGGCTCGTTTCTTAGATAGTACAGGAAAGGGTGATCATGATATGTTTGTACTTGGTTGGACTACAGTAACAGGAGATGCTGATTATGGTATTTATAATTTAGTTCATACAGATGCTTTTGGTCCTGCCGGTAATAGAACTTTCTATTCTAATATAGAAGTTGATAATTTATTAGATTCAGCGAGAGTTGAACTAGACCCAGTGAAAAGAGTTAATATGTATAAACAAATTCAAGAAATTTTATATGAAGATTTACCATTTATTCCTCTTTTTTATAAGCTTGCTAATGTAGGTACATCAAAAACTGTGAAAGGGTTTGAGTTTGATCCTTCAGAATCACATAGACTTAACACAGTATATTTCAGTAACTAGATAATTAAAAAAAATAAAAAATTAATCATTATAGGAGGGTTGTAATGTTAAAAAGATTACTATTATTTATGAGTGTGATGACAGTATTGTCATGTGCTCAAACAGAAGTTATCGATAAAGAGCTTCTGAAAATCGGAATTCCGACGGAAGCTGTCAC
>CAMQSH010000312.1 GCA_947036575.1 uncultured Brevinema sp.
AACGCTGGTATCGGACTTGCTAAAGTAGCGTGGCCTTGTCCTGCTAACTATGGTAATATCCATGAAATTCCTTTTATCCAAAAATTAGTTCTTATGCCTCCCTTTATCGTATACCCAAAAATGAACACTCGTAAAGGTACTTTTAATGAAGTAACTTACAATCCTATTGAAAATATCAAATTGGATCTTAATGAATGGTTCTGTTATCCTATTAAAGTAGGTGAATATCTTGTTTTCACATATTTCCCAAGAGATTTTATGTCTCAAGGTGTTACTCTTTGTAATTTATTTGAAACTGCTACTCCTGCTGAATATGAGAACAAAAAACCCGATATGGTCTATGTTTATGCTTTTGATGATAAAGACGCTACTCTAAAAACAGATTTCTTCCATGATAAAAAGAATGATATTATGGTTGGATTTATCAATAAAAGCAATGATATCGATTATTTTGGTTATATGAAAAAAATGCTCCTTACCTTACACAATGTAAAAGCTCTTGGTAACAAAGAACTTCCTATCCATGGTGCTATGGTAAAAATCACTCTTAAAAATGGTATCAGCAAAAATGTTGTTATCATGGGTGATAGTGGTGCTGGAAAATCAGAAAGTTTAGAAGCTTTCAGATCATTAGCTCAAGACTATTTACAAAAAATGGTTATCATTTTTGATGACATGGGTATCCTAAAATTAAATGCTGGTAAGCCTCTTGCTTATGGTACAGAAATTGGTGCTTTTGTTCGTCTTGATGACTTAGATCAAGGTTATGCTTATAAAGAGCTTGATAGATCTATTTTTATGAATCCTGACAAAATTAATGCAAGGGTTATTATCCCTGTATCTACCTATGATGAAATTACTGCTGGAGAACCTATTGATTATTTCTTATATGCAAATAACTATGCTGATTCCTCAGAAGCTATTACTTTCTTTGACAAAATAGAAGATGCTTTAGATGTATTTATCGCTGGTAAGCGTATGGCAAAAGGTACAACTTCAGAATCTGGGCTTGTTGATTCATTCTTCGCAAATCCTTTTGGACCAGTACAGCGTCAAAAAGAAAGTCTTATTTTGATTGATGCTTATTTCAAAGATATGTTCAACAAAAAAGTTAAAGTCGGTATGATTCATACAAAACTTGGTATTCCAGGAAATGAACAAAGTGGACCAAAAGATGCTGCAACAAGTTTATTCGAAATGATCCTCAACGAAAACTAAACACATACTCAAAAAAGCCCAGCTCTACAAAGAGTTGGGCTTTTTTATTTTTAAATTGTCTAATGATTAAAACCTGATGGACAGTTGGGGTGAACTGTATAAGTTTCTTGTTTTTCTAGGATCTCTAATGCTGATTTCATATCTTCCAAAAATAAAGACAATTGATCCCTACTAAAATCTGCTTTTACAACAACTCTCATAATGATAACATCCTTAAAATTTGCAGGTAAGGGATATGCTGGGACTTGCCAGCCACTTCTTTTTAATACCTCTGATAAGTCATAGAGTGTCCATTTTGGTTTATCTGGAGTATCCTTTATACACCAACAAACAATAGGAATATTACTCCCATCATTCAATAGATGAAAAAAGCTCATCTTTTTTAGTTGTTCTGATAATTGTAGAGCGACATCTTTGCTCTTTTCGTGTATCGCTTTGTAACCTTCTTTACCAAAACGAACAAAATTAAAATATTGAGCCCATATTTGACTACCTGGTCGTGAAAAATTCAATTGAAATTCAGGACTAAAAGATGTTCCCAAATAATTCACTGTAAATAATAATTTTTCATCCAGAAAATCTTTATCCCTCCAAACTATCCAACCTATCCCTGGATAAACAAGACCAAATTTGTGTCCAGAAGTATTGATAGAAACCACATTTTTAAGGTGAAAATCCCATTCAAAGTCTGGATTTACAAAAGGCAAAAATAAACCACCCGATGCGGCATCTATATGTATAGGAAGAGAAATTTTATGAGTTTTATTATATTCTTCCACCTCATAATCCAATAACACCACATCATCAAATAATCCCGTATAAGTGATCCCCATAATAGCCACAATACCTATTGTATAATCATCACTTTGTTTTACTGCTTGTTTGGGATCAAGACGAAGATCCTTAAAATCTGTCATAGGGATTACTCTGAGTTCTATATCCCAATAAACACAAAATTTTTCCCATACGACTTGCACCCCAGAACTGACAACAAGATTTAATTTAGCTAAAGGAATATTATGTTTTTTAGCTAGTTTTTTCCAACGAAAAATCATCGCTATCCCAGCCAACATACATGCTTCAGATGATCCTAAGGTGGAAGTCCCTATAGGGGAATCATTTTCTTTAATATTCCACAAATTAGCTAGCATATTCACACAGTGATTTTCTATAGCTGTCGTTTGAGGGTATTCTGTTTTATCAATTGCATTGACAGCCATCGTATCTATCATGATTTGTTTAGCCTCAGGTTCCATATAGGTTTGCACAAAACTTGCCAAATTATAGCGTGGATTACTATCATGTAGAATTTCATCTGCTACCATTCTATAGGCTATTTGAGGATCTAAAGATTTTGCTGGTATAGATTCCTTAGGCAAAACATGATCGCTTT
>CAMQSH010000313.1 GCA_947036575.1 uncultured Brevinema sp.
ATTTTCAAGCAAAAGAAGAGATATGGTCTGTATTAGATAATGAATTAAAATCAGGCGACACCGTGCTTGTAAAAGCGTCTAATGGAATAGGACTGGGTATCATTGTAGATTGTCTAGAAAGTATCTAACGAAGAACAATAGTTTCCATAGAAGTTCCACCAATATCAGAAATTATGCGAACATTTATAGACACAGTTCCTATAGGTGGAAGTGGTGTAGGACGACCAGTAATGTCATCCAAACGAATTGATACTGTCGGAAATCCAGGAAAAGGAGCGTTAGTAATATAATTGCCTAAAGTTCCTGCTACTTCAACTCTCTGAATAGGAGCTCCGTTAGCTGTAGTGGTAATATGAAATCCAGAGGCATCCCAATTTGGGGGCTTAAGACCGGTATCAAGATCTGTAGTTAAGTCGAAAGTATAATCTACAGAGAGTCTTTTTATGGTAAAAGTAAAATCTTTTTTTATAGTGATACCATCATTGTTATCATAGCTTATATTAATAGTATATTGTCCATGAGAGATATCATAAGTACCTCCATACTCTATTAAAAAATTGTGAGATATAGCAAATTTTTGAGGATTACCTGTAGGTGTTATAACTACGGGAGCTCCAGATCCTATAGGAGGTATGATGGTAATATTTTTAATTCCAAGTGGATCTTGAAGAAGGGCTTCTAATTTTATGTTGTCTGCATACAAAGTATCTTCAGTAGATGGAGAAAGAACAATAATATTTTCTTTATTGCTAAAATGATCTGTTATTTTACTTGTTGAATCAGAAAAATCATAAATAGAACAAGATGATGTTAAAAACAATATGATAAAGAAATATCTAGTCATAAGCCCTCTTTTTGATTTATTATACTAGTTAGTATTAGATACTGATAATAACTATTCGGTTTCTTCTGCTTCAATCTTGATTAAATTAGTATACTATAGTATACTAAGAAATACAACTATTAAAGGAGAATTTTAATGAAAAATATACTGCTTTTAATGTCAGTTTTTTTAATTATATCTTGTGGGACTGAATCTGGTCCAAAAAAATCTAAGGTATTATCTAAGTTAAAAAATACCTATTGGGAAATGCCTACTTATGCAGACGGAAATATCCGTATTATGGACGGTACAGCAACTGTCTCTATGAGTTCAACTTCTGTTATCTCTAATGGTACTGTTGATGTATTAGATGAAGATAAAACATTTACTGTTTTTAATGTTTATACCCCAGAAAAAAACACAGTATTTGGCTTGTCTGTAGAAAGCAATGATACCATTAAACTATCTGTTATTAGTTCTTCTAATTCATTAGAAGGTTATAAAACTTTTCATGATGTTTTAGGTGTGGTGATGGAAAAAAAATAATATAATACAAAGCCTTAAAAGTCGCATGATTTTTAGGGCTTTATTTTTATTTATTTTAGGAGCTTGTAATGAAAATACAATTTATTTTGGGTTTTATTTTATTTTTGAGTGCTTGTACACCATCTATTCCTATGGATGATTCTTTACTAATGGGAGACAAATTAGAGAATACAGAATGGCAAAGTAAAGATACACGTTATAAAAAACATATATATTTTATGCCTAAAGATATTAAATTTGATGTTGGAAGTTTGTTAGGCACTACTAATATGTCTTTTTCTATGATAGATCAAGACCAAAATTATGCTCTTTATAGTATCGATGATAAATATACACCAGGTTTAATTGGTGTAGTACAAGTTGATGAAAAAACAATCAAAGCATTAGTACTACAGAATAATGTGGTAACATTAGCATCTTTATCTCTAAAAAAGGACATTATAGAAATTATTAATCAACGTGGTATTTTGTTTACTATTACAAAAAAAAATAAGAATTAAATATAAAAAATAAAAAGCCCTGAAATTTTAAGTGATTTCAGGGCTTTTTTATTATACAAGATCTAAATCTTTAAATTGAGCTGGAATTACTTCTATTTTATCAGAAATTCTTACATTTAAAAATTGTTGAATAGCCATGAGTGTGCCACCAGATGCACTAGGACAACCATTACAAGCACCCATAAACTCAACGAATAATAATAAGTTTTCTCCATCTTCTTTGAGATCAATTAGTTCCATATCTCCACCATCCATAACTAGCATAGGGCGAACATGTTTGTCTAACTCTGATTCTATGACTCTTAATTTTTGAACTAGGCTAAGTTCATCAAAATTCACGTCTATTTTTTCCATGAATATCTCCTAAGATTTTAAAATATTATTTATTTTGATTCTCTTAAAAATTCTGCTACTTCTGCCATAACAGATTCTTTGTTTCTGTCTTTAATTTTTCTGATAGGGTTGCCAACATATACACTCCACTCTTCAAAAGGAAAATTTGGAGGGACAAAACTATTAGCACCTATTACTGTTCCTTCAGGGATAATATTATTGGGCATTATCACGCTATTACAACCTATTCCACTATATTTTTTCATGGTAACATCGCCTGTAACTTGCGCTTTGGTACTAATAAGAGAATTAGTATAGTCATTACTTTGAAGCCAAATTCTGACTCCACCACCTAATCCAGAAAAATCTTCCATGGTGAATTTATAATTAGATCCCGCTATTA
>CAMQSH010000314.1 GCA_947036575.1 uncultured Brevinema sp.
CACGCCTACGAGGAGGCCCACCAGGCACATCAACACCACCAACAAGACCAAGGAGTGGTGCTTTAAGGCCAGGGGGAAGTGGCTCATACTGGGTGACTCCAACACGTCCAGGTTCCCTCCCTTCCAACATCCTGATCTTCAGATCGACAGTTACCCAGGCGCCACCTTTCGGCACGCCTGGTCCATCCTGTCCAAGACCACCGTCTCCACGGGGGTGGAGAAGGTCATCCTGGCCTTTGGCCTCAACGACAGGACACACAGGTCTTATCAGACTGTTATTAAACAGCTGCAGGGTGCTGTTAAAATGGCTAAAACCACTTTCCCCCAAGCCCAGATCTTCCTGCCGGAGATCAATTTTTCCAGGTCCCTCCCACATCGTGAGCAGGACAACCTGAGGCGGCTCAACGCACACATCACCTCCCACCGACACTTCATCCCTGCCCTGGCCAGGAACAGCTTCAATACGGACAGAGACGGCGTCCACTGGACTCATCCCACCGCAAAGCTGGTACTTGAGCATTGGTTGGAGGCGTTAAATTAGGGGTCCCCGCGATTAATGTTGCGCAAAAGGGGTTTACGTCTGTTATCAATCTGTCAAAACATTTCGAGCTGTCAGGGGCGCAGCTGGCTGTCCTTAATCGGGGCCTTAATTTCATTCCCACTAAGGGCAGTGACGCAGACAATATCAGGAATCAAACCCGCTCAGACATACAACAATACCACAGGCGTCTTAAATTAGCAGTCTATTTTGAAAAGAAACCACCCTCCATTAGGCGGCCGTTCACCGGCAAATCGCAATGGGTGCCCCCTGGGGGCCATCTCCCGCAGGCGGTCTCCTCCACCGTCGAGGAGGACATCCGGTTCTTTGACACCTCCTTTAACATCGGTTGGGTCAGGGATAACCTCAGCGTGGAGGAATTCGAAGCTCTCTTCGCCCTGGGGAAGAACGACAGCATCGTCATTAAACCCGCCGACAAGGGCAGCGCGGTTGTAATCCTCGATAGGGATCAATATCTGTGGGAGGGCTACAGGCAGCTCAATAACAGCACGTACTATTCTAAATTGGATAAACCTATTTATATGGACACAGTCCCTCTGGTTGAGCAGATCCTGCGATCATTATATCACAACAAGTTTATTAATCACAAACAGTTATGTTACTTGATGGGCGACGCGGATCCCCGGCCCAGGATCTTCTACATGCTGCCCAAGATCCATAAGGATCCCTCCTCTTGGAGCAAGCCGCACGAGATCCCCCCGGGCAGACCTATTGTCTCTGACTGTAGCAGTGAGACGTATCACACGGCGGAGTTTATCGATTTCTTTCTAAATCCTCTCTCGACGAGGCACGATAGCTATATCAAGGACACATATGACTTCGTGAACAAAGTCCGACGGCTTCACGTTCCGGCGGACTCACTCCTATTTACCATCGACGTTGATAGTCTGTACACCAACATAGACATAGCAGAGGGTCTACAGACCACAACTAATATATTCAGGAAATATCCGGACGACACTCGGCCGGATTCACATATACTGCAGCTGCTCGAGATCAATTTGACCCGAAACGATTTCGTTTTCAATGGGGAATTTTTCCTACAAATCAAGGGGACGGCCATGGGCAAAAAGTTTGCCCCCGCGTATGCCAACATCTTCATGGCCGAGTGGGAGGAGGCGGCCCTGGCTTCCTGCCCCAAAAAACCCCTACATTACTTTAGGTTTCTGGATGACATTTGGGGGGTGTGGCCTCACTCGAGGGAGGAGTTCGAGGGCTTTCTAACGGTTCTAAATACTCACAATCCGTCCATCACCATTAAATCCACCTGTAGCACCTCCTCGGTGGATTTTTTAGACACAACCACATTCAAGGGCCCAGAATTCCCATCCACATCCCGGCTCGACATTAAGGTTTTCTTTAAAGAAACCGACACACACACTCTGCTGCACAAGTCCAGCTTTCACCCCAGGCACACGTACGCCGGGCTGGTCAAATCACAATTACTTAGATTTGACAGGATCTGCACTAGGCCGGTAGACTTTCAGGCAGCCGTCAGGGTGCTCTTTTCCGCGTTGTCCACTAGAGGGTACTCACGCTCTTTCCTTAGGAAGGCCCTTAGAACCTTTAGGGAAACCAAACCAGTGGCTGTAGGCCCTCGCCTCCCCTTTGTCACCACTTACTCTCCATCTGCGGTACGTCTGGTGAGAGAAATCAAAACAAATTTCTCAAATATGATCAATTCGGCCCCCCTCCTAAACGGTTTCAGTATTATCGCGGCGTTTAGGAAAAATAAGAACCTGCAGGATATAACTCCGTCCGCTGTCTCGCCCTAGACCGAATAGGCAGGACCAATTTTTCCATTACCGACCCTGGGTACGCAATCTCCACACGCATGATGTGTTCCCCACAGTGGGACAGGGGAGTCCTCTCTCTAAAAACTGCGTTTATCTCATTTGGTGCGACGTCTGTAATATCCAGTATGTGGGGGAGACGAAAAACACTTTGCTCACCAGGTTCGCCCAACATAGATATAACATTTTGAGAATGAAGGACACGCACCTCCCCGTAGTACAACACTTCATCGCACACGGATTACTAGCA
>CAMQSH010000315.1 GCA_947036575.1 uncultured Brevinema sp.
ACATATCGTATTGTGAAAAAGATGATTTTAGAGAACTTAAATTGTGAAAAACTTGACAAGGTATGGCTTGTACAAGCTTGGAATACCAATGATAATTTTGATGAAATTGACATTATAGAAAGCCTATTTATCCTTACCAGTGAAAGAGCCCACGAAGAGCTTTTGATAATGAAAGAAAAATATAAAAGAGAAGAGTGGACCGTTGATGAACACATTATTGGAAAATTGAATTGGAAAGAAGGATTTATAAGATTATAATATAAGAAGCCACATGTCGTAGCTTGCACCCTAAAGGGTTAGCTCTCTGAGTAGTACTAAGATTTGCATAATAATTAATCACTAATCCATGAAAAAGCTATAGAACCAGCAAAACTATTCTCAACAGTATTGAGCCCTATATTATATGCTACCTTTTGAAAATAACGGTAAGTCACACCCACACTCAAATTCATATTATCCAGCACAACAAAATCTACATAAAATGTCGGTGATATTACAAGATGCCCTGTTTTATTGGGACCAACTTCAATAGTACCATAGCCAAACAGTGTATTGAGTCTAAAGCGTGCAAATCTAACTCTAGGGCTTTTGTATCCTATAATTGCTCCCCCATAAATAATAGTAGCACTCATTGATGATAAAGATGAAACATAAACTTTATGGCCGTAGTTTCCATATACCCCAGCTCCAAATGATACACCAAAAAATGAAATCCCAGCAGAGGCACCCCCATAAGTAATGAATTCATTATTTACAAGTCCAAATTGTTGTTCATAGCCTACCCACCCACTAAGATAGTTATTATGCTTAATAAATGAAAACCCTAAACTTGGGATCATTATATAAATAAGTAATATTATTTTTTTATACATTTTTATTTTCCTAATTCTTTTATAATTCATTATATATTTTTATATTTCTTCCATCCATCTCTTATATTGTATAATTATCTCAAATAATATTCTCACTACTGTTATATACTGTGTTAAGTTTATCAGAATCCTTTTCTTAAAAAGCAACAAAACAAGCTTTTTTTATTAGTGTACTATTTGCTCTTCTACTTCTAAATATTTTATTATCAATATTACATAGAAATCCCTTATAGTCTAAGTTTTAGATCTCATATTCAACATTTTTAGATAAGTATTCTACTACCAATTTTTCTACAAAATCCTATGTTTCCATATCTTTTACCTTTCTCAAGTATTATATTTCATTATACAATATTTATCTATAATGTCAATAGCTAGAACTTGACGAATCTATAAAAACACACTATACTATCCTATAAAGAGAGGGGATTTATGTTTAAAATCAATGTTAATAGATTATTTGAAAAAATAGGTGAATCAAAAAAAATGGTTCTAGCAACATCATTACATAATCATGTTAGTGCAAGAATGATGTCATTTGTTATAGATGATCATAAATTTTATTGTCAAACGGATAAAACCTTAAAAAAATATCAACAATTAAAAGAAAATCCTCTTGTTGCTTTATGTTTTGAGAATATTCAAATAGAAGGTATTGCTCTTAATGTAGGTAAGCCTACAGAACATAAAATCTTTAGAGAAAAATTTGAGAAGTTTCATAAAAATTCATATGATTCTTACTCCCATTTAGAAAATGAAATTATATTTGAGATAAGTCCAACTATTATAACAATATGGAAATACGAATCCAATATTCCCTATAGAGAAATCTATAACTTTGATCTTAAGACATATACAAAAGAAACCTATTCACCTGTATAAAATATTTTCTATAATATTTAATTTAAGAAAATACTCTACTTCAGCAAAAATAGAATTAATACTAATAAAGTATTTTTGAAAAATTCAATGGAGTATCTATGAAATTTAATATATTTTCCTTATTAATATTACTCTCTTTGACACAATGCTCTGCCAAATCTGATGAGCTTACTGCTTTTATAAATCAATTAACTCAAAACACTTGGTACTTACCAGATCCTTCTGATTCTAATATTGCCTCTACAATACCTTTCGTTTTTAATAGTGATGGATCATTTTCTTATGATTTTATAGATATTGATGGCACATCACATAACCTTGTCCATAAAATAGATACAGTAGGACATTCTGATTTTGCCTATTATTTCTTTGACTATCCTTTTGATGGAGAAGTATTAAAATTGTATATGGGTGTTGGCATAGGATTTAATACAGTCTCTCAAAAATCTGCAGTTTATAAAAGTGAACTTAAGGTGCCTCCTACAACAATTCCATCGACAGCAACTATAGAAGATAAAAAAAAATGGTATACAGATACCTATAAAGAAAGTAATATTCTCACACACAAAGGCCTAACACTAGCAATACAATAAAACAGATCTTTAACAATAATAAATAAAAAACGACCTATAATAGGTCGTTTTTTTGTGTTTAGTTTTATCTTACTTAATTCTAGGGAATAGACTTATTTTCGTATAATAGTTATTTTGATGGCCATACAAATTAAAATCTGATAAATAATCAAAATAATAATTATCGTTTATAGATAGTATTTTACAATGTTTAGCTGTATTTATTAACTTTATTTGATATTTTTTGATAAAAACACTTGACAAAAATATCTA
>CAMQSH010000316.1 GCA_947036575.1 uncultured Brevinema sp.
GCGTTAGCTTGAGTGAGTCCGTAGAATTTTTGTTGTTCAACAGAACGAAAAACGATAGTGATTGCTTCACTCAATCCCATACCACGAAGGATAGGGCGAATTTTTTCATCGAAAGATTTCTCAGGATTAAGTTTAACACTAGACGGTCTATAATTAGTGCTAGGAATCTTGTCATAACCATAAAATCGAGCAATCTCTTCCATGATATCTTCTTTGATATTGAGATCACGACGCTCTCCACTAGGGGTAATATTCCATTGTTCTTGGGAGCTATCACAGGTACAGCCGATATTGATAATCACTTTTTTCATAAAATCATCTTTAATATCTGGAGCACCTAAGTAATCACGAATTTCTTGAGGGGATACTAATATAGATCCTTGTGTACTTTGCACTTGAGAAATATCAGAAGCGATAGAGATAGTAGTTTGAGGGAGTTGTTTAGCTATCATATCACAAATATTTTGTTGTGCTAAAGGAACAAGCTCTGAAGTGATATTTTTTTCAAATCGTAAAGATGATTCTGTTTTAATCCCAAGACGTTTTGCTGATCTTCTGACCCAAACACCATTAAAACTAGCTGCTTCAAGATAGATTTCTTTTGTGTCTTCTGTTACTCCAGAATCCAATCCACCCATAATACCAGCTAGAGCAAGGATTTTTTCTTCATCACAAATCAAGAGATCATCTTGTGTGAGATTGATAGTAGAATCATCGAGAAGGGTAAGTGTTTCGCCATTTTTTGCCTGACGCACAATGATAGACCCTTTTATTTTGGTAGCATCAAAAGCATGAGTCGGTTGTCCAGTTTCGAGCATGGTCGCATTACTCATATCGACGAGATAACTAATAGGACGCATCCCGAGAAGAAGCAATCTTTTTTGAATATGAGCAGGAGTTTTGCAGGCAGTAATATTTGAGATAGTAGTCAAACTATAACGAAAACATCTATCACTTTGAAGATCGATTTTGATATCACAAGTCCCTTTAGGAGTGAAATTATAAGTATAATCTTTTAAAGATAGATCAAAAGAAATTGCCAAGGCACGAGCAAGCCCACGAATAGAAAGCCAATCAGCTCTGTTTCCAGGAACATCAAGGGTGTAAATAGCGTCTTGTTTGCAATAAATATCGAACAATTCTGCAGCAATTTTTTTATCATCACCGAGATGAGCAATGTCACTGCTTTTATTTTCTATGCCTAGATTTTCTAAGGCGAGTAATAATCCTTCTGTGGTAACCCCTTCAATCTCACGAGCAGTAACGGAAATACCACCAAAAATAGTAGCACCTATAGGAGCAAAAAGAACATAATGATTTTCTTTGAGAATAGGAGAGTTAGAAACAACAGTGTAAGTTTTATCACCAACGGCGATTGTTACTTTAGATAATTTGTTTAATGCTTCTATTTTTGTTATCATTGCTAGCTCAACTTTATCGCCATAATTAAGAACAGAAATATCTTCTGTTTCTGCACCTAAAGCTGTAAGAGCAAGTCCAATTTGTTCGGGGGATTTTTGATTAAGATCTTGTACAAGATCGCAAAGCCATTCATAGCTGACTGTCATTTTCATAGGATGTTCTCCAGATTTTATAAATTAATAGAAGGATTGTAAACTACAAACTGTAGTCTATATGTAGTTTAAAGACTTTGTTTTAAGAAACGAATATCGTTTTCAACAAAATGTCTGATGTCTTTAATCCCATAACGCATCATCGCAATACGCTCAATACCAGTTCCGAAGGCAAAACCTTTCCAAACTTTTGGATCAAGTCCTACATTTTCAAAAACTTTAGGGTGTACCATTCCACAACCTAATAATTCCACCCAACGACCTCCAAGAAGATCTGGAGAAGATACTGATAATTCAGCAGAAGGCTCAGTAAAAGGAAAATAATCAGGTCTGAGACGTATTTGAGTGTTAGAGCCAAACATCGCTTTTGCCCATTCTAGAAGAGTTCCTTTGAGATCGGCAAAGCTAACATTTTTGTCAACAACCAATCCTTCCATTTGACGGAAAACTGGGAAATGTGTTGCATCAACAGCATCTCTACGATAACAAACACCAGGGCACACAATAGCAATAGGTGGCTCGCCACCATTTTTTATCATTTTTTCTAAGGTACGGATTTGAGAACTTGAAGTATGAGTACGAAGTAAATGCTTTTCCCCAACATAAAAAGAATCTTGATCTTCTCTAGCTGGATGATCGGCATCGATATTTAAAGCTTCGAAGTTATGGTATTCGTCTTCTAATTCTCTTTCTTCGACGAGGGTATAACCCATCGCTCTAAAAACAGATAACATCTCATCTCTAACTTTATTAAGAAAATGCTCGTAACCCATATCGAGATCGTTGTTTCCAAGACTAGGCTCTGGATATCCAATAGCTAATTTTTGAGCTAAAGCTTCTTTTCTCTTTGCCATTTCTTTTTCTTCAAGAACAAGCTCTACATTTTTTTTCCAAGTAGAAAGCATTTGTCCGAAAGCTTTTTTATCTTTAATATCTTTCATAATAGGTTCTAGATTTTTAAAGAGCCCCTTTTGAGCTGTAAAAAATTTATCAGTCCCCAAATCATAAGATA
>CAMQSH010000317.1 GCA_947036575.1 uncultured Brevinema sp.
ATACACCCTGCCCTTGCTACCAAATGGGAGCAATTATCCCCTACAGAGATTGTATTCACCTTACGCCCTAATGTTAAATTTCATAATGGTGAAATCTTAACCGTAGAAGATGTTAAATTTAGTTTTGAGCTAGCTCTTATTTCTCCAGAAATGGAACAATTTGTAAAAAGTGTTAAAGGGGTAGAAATCATTGATGCCTCTACATTTAAGCTTGTATTAAAAGAGCCTTTTGCTCCTTTAATTAGTATTCTTCCTGGAGTAGAAATACTCAATAAAAAAGCTATAGAAATTGATAAAAGAGATATAGATCAAGATCCAGTAGGTACAGGTCCTTACAAACTCAAAGAATGGAATCATGGTCAAAATACTACTCTTGTAATAAATGAAGAGTATTGGAGAGAACCAGCTATTATCCCTAATATTAATATGATAATAGTTCCTGAAGGGACTGCTAGATCTATTGCTCTAGAAACAAAAGAAGTAGATATTATTTATGAAGTCGTGCCTGTAGATGCCGAAAGAATAGAAAGTAATCCAGACCTCGTCCTCATAGCAACATCTACTCCTGCTATTGAGTATTTAGGAATTAATGTAGGTGGACCTGGTGCCAATCCTATTTGGGATGATCTCAGAGTAAGAGAGGCTTTTGCTTTAGCTATTGATAAACAAGGCATCATTGATTCTGTTTATTTTGGAATGGGAACTTTACCTAGCTCCTTTGTACACCCTAATCTTTTTGGATATTACAATGGTATTGTAGACAGACCTAGAGATATAAAAAAGGCACAAGCTCTTATTAAAGAAGCTGGTATTACAGAAGATCAAGTAGTTACCTTATATGGTGCTGAAGGATTGAGACCTAAAACCTTAGAAATCATCCAAGCTAACCTTCGTGAAATTGGATTAAATGCTAAAATTCAAATTTTAGAATGGGGTACTTTCTTAGAAGTTACTGCTCAAGGTCAATCCGATGTCTATATTATGGGCTGGGTGACTACTAGTGGTGATGCCGATGGATCTCTTTATCCTTTATTACATTCTAGTGCTGCTGGTGGTGGTGGAAATCGTACTTATTATTCCAACCCTAAAGTAGATAAACTTCTTGACCAAGCAAGAATAGAAGTAAATCTAGAAACAAGAAAACGACTTTATAAAGAAATACAAGAAATTCTTTATACAGAACTTCCTGTGATTCCTGTGTTTTATTATGTAGATGCTGTTGCAGCTTCAAAAAATATAGATGGTTTCATCTTTGACTTAGGAGTACAACATAGACTAAGAACAGTAAAATTCAAATCTTAAAATACCAAATAAAAACCCATCACAATATTAGTGGTGGGTTTTTTGTATTATTTATAGATACTATTGTATAATAAATATGTGAAAGGAGTCCTGGATAAGAATCCACATGTCTCTATCGTTCCTGTGGTTCTAAAGGAGTGATAATTATGTAGATATTTTAGTATCGAATACAGAAGAGCGAGAAGAACAAGATAAAAAATTTAATTGGTGGCTTCATCCTTTTTTAGTGATGATACTGCTCTTTGTATTAGCTGTTATTCTAGAGCTATATTTTACTTCTATAATATCCTCATCAATTCTAGTGATTGGAGCTTTTGTTATAGAATATTATTTAATGTATATAAGAGCAAAAAGATTGAACGCTTTTATTCAAAGAAAAAACGAATGGTATGAAACACTCGTTGACTATACGGGTAAGTTTTGTGAAAACCCAGATTTTTTAGGGAAATTAGAAGATTTTATGGATACTGATGTTAATGTCTCTTATCCAAAGATAAATTATTTGGGTTTAATGGGTCTCATGATAGCATTTCTGCCTCTTGTACTTTCTCTAATATATGATTATGACCGATATACCTTAGCATTGTTATTTGTTGCTCTAATTGCTATTTGTTTATTTTTGAAACCAAGGGTTAAAGATCCTATTTTGGAGATACCTATAAAAAAAACTTTCTTATGGGCAGGGATACAATTAATTTTTAATATATGTTCAGAGTTAAACGTTCTAAATGTAGTTATTTCATTTTCTGGAAATGCGATATTGTTAGTATTAGTTTTGAATGCCTTTATGCCTGTCAATTACCTGTGGGATAAATTACAAAAAAGAGAGAAGAAATTTTGTGATTTGATTAATGAGATATGGATGGAAGAAGGATGGATGACAAAGAAGATTTATTTTTTTGTAGATCCTAGCAAATATAGATCCATCTATAAATGGGGTTTTCTTGTTCTTTTTTCTGGTGGATTAGGGCTTATTGCGTGGGATTACGCAATACATACAGATCCTGACAATATATATTCTCGTTTTTACAAAGCAGAAGATGAAATGCTAGAAGCAATAGTAAAAAATAACTTTAGATAAAAATATAGTTAGATAGTATACTATTCCATGATTACATTTATACGAAAATGATGTTATAATAAAGAATAAAAGGAGTCCTGTTGCGTTCACTTTGTTCGCTTACTGGATAAGAATCCGTTCCTGTGGTTCTAAAGGAGTAAAGATGAAAAAAACGGTGTTATGTGTGATATTGGATAAGTATGCTGAATGGGAGATAG
>CAMQSH010000318.1 GCA_947036575.1 uncultured Brevinema sp.
CTAAAATAGAAACATTTTTTAAAGTGCGAAGACCACGTTCTTAGACTTGCAAAATCAAGTCGTTTTATAGTATAATAACAAACGATTAATAATTAACAATCATAATAATATTTGGAGTTTTCATGATTATCGAAATAAAAAAATTACATCAAAATGCTTTATTACCAACATATCAGACCACAGATTCAGCTGGTGCAGATATCTATGCCCTACTAGATCAGCCTATCACTATTCCTCAAGGACAAATTGCTATCATTCCTACAGGATTATCTGTTGCTATTCCTAGTGGTTATGAAATACAAATTCGTGCTCGTAGTGGACTAGCATCTAAAGGACTTCTTATTCCTAACGGTCCTGGTACTATAGATGCCGATTATCGTGGTGAAATTAAAATATTATTACTTAATTTAAGTGGAGCTGATTTTGAAATCACTCCAGAAATGCGTATTGCACAAGCAATTATCGCACCTGTATTACAAGCTCAATTTACTGTAGTAGACGAACTCTCTGAAACAGAACGGGGAAGTGGTGGTTTTGGAAGTACAGGAACACACAAATAGATTTAACAAGGATAGAACATGATTTTCAAAGATGAAGTGAAAATATTTGCTTATTCAGGAAAAGGCGGCGATGGAAGAGTTTCTTTTCTTAAAGAAAAAAACGTCCCTCTTGGTGGCCCTGATGGTGGCGATGGTGGCGATGGTGGCAGTGTTATCTTTAGAGTAAATCCTCAATTACATACTCTCGCTAATTACCATAATGGGCAAAAGTTTCAAGCTCAAGTTGGTGAAAACGGACAGGAACAAAAATGTTTCGGAAAAAAAGGACAAAGTATTTATCTTGATGTTCCTCCAGGAACTATCGTATCTGAAATTTTTGAAGATGGTACTCATAAAGCACTCGTTGATTTATCCGATGGGGTAAATGAATTCAAAGTCCTTCAAGGTGGATTTGGTGGTAAGGGTAATATTCACTTCAAAACCTCTATCAAACAAAGTCCTAATTATGCTCAAAAAGGCACTTTAGGTTCAGAAAAAACTCTATTATTAGAATTAAAGCTCATCGCTCATATAGGATTAGCTGGATTCCCCAATGCTGGGAAATCTTCTTTAGTATCTTGTCTTACCAATGCTAGACCAAAAGTAGCCAATTACCCTTTTACAACACTTATCCCTAATTTAGGGATGATGATTCCTGATTATTTTGGTGATGGATTACTTATTGCTGATATTCCTGGATTAATAGAAGGTGCAGCTCAAGGTAAAGGCTTAGGGATTGAATTTTTAAAACACATTGAAAGAACCAAGTTATTATTATTTGTATTAGATATAATGGAAAATCCTGAAGAAAAGTTTAATATCCTCAAACAAGAATTAGGCACCTACTCCCAACGGCTTTCCAAGCGTAATTTTGTAGTTTGTTTCAACAAAATCGATCTTATGCCTGAAATTACCGAAGAAGCACAAGACTTTATGGATAGACTAAAAAAAGACAATATCCGAGTATTTATCACTAGTGCTGGTACAGGATTTGGATTAGCAGAGCTCAAACAAGAATTATTTACTATTTGGCATGGACTACCTCAAGATCCTGAAGAACTTGAAGTGTATGTAGAAGCTCCTGTAGACAAATTTGAAGATTTCACCATAGGCTTAGACTTATAAAGAGCGAATGCTCTTTTCAATTTATATAACTTTGATGTTTTCAAGATTTTTTTAAATCATAAAGCTTTATAAATATTTATCAAAAAACCCACCTAATCATAGGTGGGTTTGATTTATAATAGTTAAGATCCTTGTTTTAAGTTATCGCTATTTATTAAAAATTTAAAAACTTGGCGTAGGAGCTTTGTAACAACCAAGCTTATAGAAATTATACCATTCCATAATTTTACTTTCAGGGGCGACTTTCAACGCAATCAAAACTTCTTTTGTAAACTCCAAAGAGGCAGTGCCATTTGCCGTAATGATATTATTATCACTCACTGCGTGTTGTGTAATATATTTAGCCTCTCCAGTGTATATGTCTCCAGCCCATTTTTTTAAGTCATTTAAATCATTACTGGTATGATTAACATTATTTAGAAAACCATTAGCACCAAGAAAAGCAGAAGCATCACAGATTCCACCTAAAATTTTTCTGTTTTTTAAAGCTATTTCTACCAAAGGGATAACTTTTTTCGCCGATTCTTCTCTCCATGACATCCCTCCAACCAGTACTAAAGCTTCAAAATCTATAGGAGCCGATTCCATATCATAATCAGGGAGCGTTGTAAAACCACCCAAAGATTGAACACTATTTTTTGTTAAAGAAACTGTTTTTACACAATATCTGTCTTGAGCTAAGGCAAGAATTAATGGCGCTAAATAAGCTATCTCCCATTCAGCATACTTATCCAATATCACACATAACACCGTTTTTTTCATAAATATTCCTCTTTATTATTTAATTTATATAAGTGGTGATTTTGCTAAATTTTCTAGATATTTTATTATTTCTTCATGTTCGTAAGATATAGCCTCACCGAGAGCTGTCTGTCCTCGATCACATTCAATATCAGTCTTAGCACCTTTTT
>CAMQSH010000319.1 GCA_947036575.1 uncultured Brevinema sp.
GCCGCTTGTGGGCGTGTACTGACTGAAAGCAGTTGCCGCTTGTGGGCGTGTAGTTGCCGCTTGTGGGCGTGTGGGTTAATACCCACGTTAATATATATAAGTTAATAAAGTAAGAATTAATATATTATTATAATATAAGTTCAACATCTGTTCATGAAATATGCAATGCCATCTTAAAAAACGACATAAATCTTGTGTTGGTTTAAGTTTCACCAAGGTGGTCTTTTTGAGATTTGCCTCTTATTTATCATTCTAAACCAACCAAAATTATTCCCGCTTGGATTTAAAATTTGCGAGGGAGTCCTCATGTGTATAAATAGGTGTAGGCCTACAGGGGTTTTGTGTGATATCTCTCATCATGAACAGGAGGCAGAGAATTGTTGTTGCTGCGCTGTATTTGCGGAGGAGAAAACGCCGACGAAGCAACTGGGTTGACCCGATCCGTCTTGCCCGGCAGCAACAGGGCGAATACCACAACCTGATCCAGGAGATCCGCATGAATGAAGTACTGTTTCACCAGTACTTTCGGATGTCTGTGGGACAATTTGATGCGCTCTTGGCTCGAGTGGGACCTCGAATTATGAAGAGGAACACCCAATTTCGCCAGGCAATTTGTCCCGCTCAGCGCCTGGCTATATGTCTACGGTAGGCTATTTCAATCTTCATTAACATAATAATGTAATTACGCTATGGTTAGGCTATGAATAGCCCATATAAATTGTTTGGCAATATTGTTTTGGTTTATAATGCAAATAGTGCAGGACGGTTTAATACATGTTTTCATAGTAGGACCACTACTCAGAGTGAAAAGAAAAAAGAAAAAAAATGTGCAGAAATGATGTCTCTTGTCTCTAGTCTTTTTTTTAAATGCATTTGAAATAACATGTAATTTAATGCTTCTCACAGGTATCTTGCACATGGAAGTTCCTTCCGGATGATAGCCTTTTCCTACAGGGTAGGCCACTGCACTGTGGCTAGAGTGGTGAGAGAGGTGTCGGGTGCCATCTGGGATGCCCTGCTGCCAGACTTCATGCCGGTGCCATCCATGGAGGACTGGCGTGCCATCGCGGATGGATTCAGCTATCGCTGGAATTTCCCAAACTGCATTGGTGCTGTGGATGGCAAGCATGTGGTCATCCAGTCTCCAGACAACTCTGGCTCACTTTTCTTTAACTACAAAGGCACATTTTCAATCGTCCTCTTGGCAGTGGTAGATGCCAACTACCTCTTCAGGGTAGTTGACGTAGGCGGTTATGGCAGGACGAGTGACGGTGGATCCCTCTTCAACTCTGCATTTGGTGAGGGCCTCCGAGACGGCACCCTGGACTTCCCAGAAGATGCTGTGATCCAGGGGTCTGAGCACCGCGGACCAATGCCTTTTGCTTTTGTGGGAGATGAGGCCTTCCCCCTCCGCCGAGATTTGATGCGCCCTTTTCCTGGCAGAAATGTCCCCAGAGAACAGAGGGTGTTCAACTACCGTCTGAGCCGTGCCAGGTTAGTGGTTGAATGTGCATTTGGCATTCTCTCTTCACAGTGGCGAATGTACAGACGTGTGATTGGAGTCAGCCCATCCACTGCTGAGAGCTGTGTCAAAGCCACCTGCATTCTACATAACTACCTGCGTGTCACGACCCTGAGGCGACCACAGACGGCACCCACATGTGTTGACGGACAGGAGGATGTTGGTGATGGCAGTCTTCGAGGTGTTGCTAGGATGGCAGCCAACAACGCCACACGAGAGGCCATCCGATTCAGAGGAACCTTCTCCTCCTACTTCAGCCAAGAGGGTGCTGTTCCCTGGCAGGGGGAGGTGTAACCCAACCCAGCAGCTGGATAACCCAAAGGCTCTTTTAAGAGCCACCCACACTGCTCAAAAAGCAAAGTTCCAAAGTTGCATAAGCATTACACATACAGTAACACATACTAAGCAAAGTTTTAAGTTGCAGAAGCATATGACATTTAGTGCATACATTAGTAATACACCTGTAATGTTGTCCTTTTGTTTTGACCAATAAAGATTTCATTAGGATAATGACAGATAACTGACTAATAAAACAACCATGGACACCAGCAAAACAGTTAACTAATTTATTGAAAAAACCTAGAACAAAAATATAACAAATAACACACTTCTGTGAAATCACAGAAACAACAGCCAGAACTAGAATAAATAAATACTAAAAGGCCTAAAAAAGAAGAACTGAAATTCAATATACACAGGCTTGTGTATAGGCCTTTTAGTATTTATTAAATAAATACTAAAAGGCCTAGTTCTGAATGGATAGTTCATCACGAGTAGCTTCATACACAAGCCTGTGTATATTGAATTTCAGTTCTTCTTTTCTTACAATGGAAAGCCTTCTCATGGCTGGCAGCAGGCTGAGAAGAAACAACTCGTCCTCATCTGAGGACGGTTGTGTAGGTGGAGGTGGTGGAACCACAGGGTCGTTTGTTAGAGCGTCAATTAACTGCCTCTCAAATGGGGACAACGGGGAAGCCTTCCGCTTTCGCCCGGGCCTACATGGTGTGGTGCCAGCGTTTTCTTCCGAAGCAT
>CAMQSH010000320.1 GCA_947036575.1 uncultured Brevinema sp.
AGAGAGAGAGAGAAAGAGAGAGAGAGAGAGAGAGACTGTCAGATTGTGTCTGTCAGATTGTGTCTCTTAAAATATGTCACATGTCATAAAAACACATCAATCTATGAACAGTATTTTGAAATGAATAAATAATAATGAAAATAGATATTCCATACCATTCAGTGAGAGAAGTGAGAGCGACGGGAGGCAGCAATCCGTCGGATGTCGGGCCTGTATTCTGTTGTAGCAATCCTGAGGCACTCTCCAAGATGTGCGTTGGAAAGTCTGTTTCTGTCCTGGGTCTTTAGGGAGTTCATTGACGAAAATGATGACTCGCATATGTATGTGGAGGGGAACATCGTGAGTAGGAGCATTGCAATAGCTCGCGTGTTTTTAAATCGAGCCTGGGGAACCACATTGAGCCAAAAGTCACTCACTGCAACATCTTGGTGTTGCGCTTTGAGCAAATCAGACGTTCCCATCTCCAAGACCTCCATCTGAAGGGATGCCTCATCTATGGAAGGCAGCAGCCTTTTGGCTTCTGTAGTCCACTGGCCGTCGGCGGACACGGAGAATGGCTGTCTCAGGAAGAGAAGGATGTCACCTGAGAGTTTAGGGGAGCTTTCAAATCTTTCTTTGAAGTTTTCTGCCAGACTGGTCACGAAATCCTTCATTACAGCATCCTCTCTCTTTTTTGTCTTCTCGCAATGCTCCCGCAGCCGCGGAAAGTGTAGTTTTCTCCCTTTAATGTCCCTCTCCAAAAGTGTCAGCTTTGACTGGAAAGCATCAACCGCCTCGTACACGTCTGCGACAGTGTGATTTCTGCCTTGCAACTGCAGATTAAGCTGATTCAGATGAGACATAATGTCGCACAAAAAAAACACACGTGCCATCACCTTGTCGTCACTTAAAAACAGCTGGAATTCCTGCGCTTTTTGGCTCTGCAAGCTGGATAGAAATGACGCGAGCTCATCGCGCAGGTCACACACTCTTTCCAACACGCGGCCTTTACTCAGCCAGCGCACATCGTTATGCAGCAAGAGATCATGATGTTCCGCTGACATTTCCTCCAGGAATGTTCTGAGAAGGCGATGTTGCAGACTAGAACTCTCCCGGACAAAATTAACCAGTCTGGTCACCGTATCCATCGCCGTCTTCATTTCCCCACACAGTTTAGCGCACAGCACAGATTTATGGATTATGCAATGAAATGTCAGGAGCGCTGGGTTAACAGTGGCAAGTCTGCTTACCAAGCCCTTGTGTGGTCCAACCATAGACGGAGCCCCATCGGTGACCACGGACACGATTTTACGCACATCCAACCCGTTCTTCTCGAGGAACTGCATCAGCTCATTAAAGACGATTTCCCCAGTTGTGCGCCCAGGTAGAGGGAGTAAACAAAGGAGCTCTTCCCGGAAAGTTTTCCCATCACAGAACCTCGCAAACACAGCTAATTGTTCCATATCGGTCCGGTCACAGGACGAATCTATTGCGAGGGACATGGCTTCTGCTGTCGTTAAATCAGTGAGTAGACTGGAAAAACACTCCTCCGCTAAAACTTCCACTCTTCTTGTTGCCGTATTAGCCGACAATGGCACCTGCTTTAATAGCTCCACAACAGTCTTCTTGTTTTTCTCATCGTGACTTAAAACCTCTCCAGCCATGTCTATTGCACACTTTTTAATCAAGTCAGCATCAGCAAAGGGCTTTTTAGCTTTAGCCAAGTTCCATGTAACTTGCAGGGATGCAGCTGTGGCGCGCTCCTGTGCAGATGTTGATTTGCTCATAGTTGACACAGAGTGCTTGTATGATGTTATCATGTTCGCAATTTTTTGCTTGCGTTGCTCTGACTTTGCAGGGTAGTTTGCAGTGAAACTTGCTGAATGCATTGTGTTGAAATGCCGTTTCAGATTTTCTGCTTTGCAGACAGCTACAGTCTGCATGCATATGAGGCATGTTGGCTTAGAATTGGCGTGGTCAGGCAAAATGAAACAAAAATTATCAGTCCAGTCAGTTTTAAACTGTCTGTTTTCTTGGTCAACTTTCCGCTTTTTACAGGCCATGTTGTTCTTTCATAGTCTGACTTACTTTGATATGCCCGGGGATGGCAGGCTGGCGCTGCTTAATCAGTGTGCATGTGCAGTTTGTTATTATTGTTTTCGCGCGCGAAATGTACGGTGTGGCGTGAGGTAAAAATAACAGCGCGACAGGCGCTTTATGTGCGTGTGTGTGTGCGCCAGCACCTCGCCGAAAGATGAGTTTGCATTTCTGAATATTACTGCATTCGGTGCGGGCCAGATGTTTAGCTCTCGCGGGCCGGATGTGGCCCGTGGGCCGCCTATTGGGGATCCCTGCCCTAGTCAATCCTCTATTATGATTATTGCATTCATTCTTGCCATAATTGTCGGTATTGTCATAAATAAACCGATCTTGGATTGCAACTCTTTGTCTTTTTGTTTAATTATTAGTATAGATCTAGTCTGATCCACTTGGGCAGAGCAGGTGGCTTTGCCTGTTTACTGTAATAAGGCCTTAGTGCACAACCTGGGTTCATACAGGACAG
>CAMQSH010000321.1 GCA_947036575.1 uncultured Brevinema sp.
TAAGGAGATTCGATATGAGTCAAATATGGAATAGTTTCAAAGGTGACCTTTGGAAAAAAGAAATCGATGTTAGAGATTTTATCAATAACAACTACACACCGTATGAAGGAGATGCATCTTTCTTAGAAGGATCGACAGATTCAACAAAAGCTCTCTGGAAACAACTTTCAGATATGTTCAAAATAGAAAAAGAAAAAGGTGTCTATGATGCCGAAACAAAAAAACCATCAGCTGTTGATGCTTATGGACCAGGGTATATCAATAAAGATCTTGAAAAAATAGTTGGTGTTCAAACAGACGCTCCATTAAAAAGAGCTATCTTCCCAAAAGGTGGAGTAAGTGCTGTTAAAGATTCTTTAGAAGCTTATGGATACAAATTAGATCCTGCAACAGAAGAAATCTTCACTAAATATAGAAAAACACATAATGATGGTGTTTTCTCAGCTTATACAGCAGAGATCAGAGCTTGTAGAAAAAGTGGTATTGTTACAGGTCTTCCTGATGCATATGGTAGAGGTCGTATTATAGGTGATTACCGTCGTATCGCATTATACGGACTAGATTATATTATTGCTGATAAAACTGCTCAAAAAGCAACTTTTGAACATTCAGAAATGACAGAAGATGTAATCAGAGCAAGAGAAGAATTATCAGAACAAATCAATGCTTTAAAAGCTTTTGATAGAATGACTAAATCTTACGGTGTTGATTGTGCTAAACCAGCTCAAAATGCACAAGAAGCTATTCAATTCGTATATTTCTCTTATCTTGCAGCTATTAAAGATCAAGATGGTGCAGCTATGTCTTTAGGACGTACTTCCACATTCTTAGATATTTATATTGAAAAAGACCTTAAAGAAGGAACTATCACAGAAAAAGAAGCACAAGAATTAGTAGATCATTTTATTATGAAATTAAGAATTGTTCGTTTCTTGAGACCAGAAGCTTATAATGAATTATTCTCTGGAGATCCTACATGGACCACAGAAGTATTAGGTGGACAAGCAAGTGATAACAAAACATTAGTAACAAAAACTTGTTTCCGTTACCTTCAAACACTATACAACCTAGGACCAGCTCCTGAGCCAAATTTAACAATTCTTTGGTCAACTTCATCACCTAACGGATGGAAAGAATTTTGTAGTAAAGTATCTATTGATACCTCTGCATTACAGTACGAAAATGACGATCTAATGAGACCACAATTTGGTGATGACTATGCTATCGCTTGTTGTGTATCTCCTATGAGAGTTGGTAAAGCAATGCAGTTCTTTGGAGCTCGTGTGAATTTACCAAAAGCTTTATTATATGCTATTAATGGTGGTAAGGACGAAAAATCAGGAGCTCAAGTTGCTCCATTATTTCCAGCAATTACCTCTGAATATCTTGAGTATGATGAAGTTGTAGCAAAATTTGATACTGTATTAGAATGGCTTGCTGGTGTTTATGTGAGAGCTCTTAACATAATCCATTATATGCATGATAAATATGCTTATGAAGCATTTGAAATGGCATTACATGATCTTGAAATCGAAAGAACTCAAGCTTTTGGTATTGCTGGAATTGCAATTGTTACAGATTCTCTTATGGCAATCAAAAATGCAAAAGTAAAAATTATTCGTAATGAAGAAGGCTTAGCAGTTGATTATACAATCGAAGGTGACTTTGTTCCTTATGGTAATAACAATGATGAGACAGATGCTGTAGCAGTAGCGTATACACAAAAATTTATGAACCTTATTAGAACTCATAAAACATATAGAAATGCACGTCCTACACAATCTGTTCTTACTATTACTTCTAATGTTGTTTATGGTAAAAAAACAGGGGCAACCCCTTGTGGTAAAAAAGCTGGTGTTCCATTTGCACCTGGTGCAAATCCTATGAATGGTAGAGATACTCATGGAGCAGTATCTGCACTTGCATCAGTTGCAAAATTACCATTTGAAGATGCGAATGACGGTATTTCTTACACATTTGCGATCACTCCAAGTGCTTTAGGAAAAGAAGATACTAATAGAGTTTCCAATCTTATTTCTTTAATTGACGGATATTTTACACCTACTGGTGGACAACATCTTAATGTTAATATATTTGATAGAACATTATTAGAAAAAGCTATGCAAAAACCTGAAGATTATCCACAACTTACTATTAGAGTTTCTGGATATGCTGTAAACTTCTGTAAACTTACAAAAGAACAACAATTGGATGTTATCTCTAGAACTATTAACGAAAGAATGTAATTTTGACGATGAGTAATGTTGTTGGAAAAATTCATTCTTACGAAAGTTATGGAACTGTTGATGGTCCAGGGGTTAGGTATGTGATTTTTTTACAAGGATGTGTCCTTAGATGTAAATATTGTCACAATCCGGACTCATGGGGTCTTAATGATAATAAAATAAATCAAACTCCTCAAGAATTAATAAAAGAAGTGCTAAAATACAAATCTTTTATTCAAAAGGGTGGGGTAACGATTACAGGTGGTGAGCCTCTTCTTCAAGCAGAATTTGTTTATGAATTTTTTAAACTATG
>CAMQSH010000322.1 GCA_947036575.1 uncultured Brevinema sp.
ATCTACTTTTTTGGATAAAATAATATCTTTTAGATGTGTTAAATGTGCTGGGATAGGTTCTGCTGGTCTTTGAAAATGTCCATGAGCTTCATCAAATATATAATAAGCCTCAACACCTAATTTTTCAAATAATTTTTTAGTGATAATAGAGCCTGAACAATTCACAGGATCAAGAAGGACTTTTAGTCCCGATTTTTTAATAAGATCTATATCTACTGCATTTAGAACTGCAGAAAGGTGTTTTTCTACAACAAAATCATCTGTAGAATAAGAACCAACTTTATCCCATAAAGGCATCTTTAAGGGAGATTCTATATATTTATTTATAATTACAAGATCGTCTTCATCAGTGAATACCCCACCCTTTTTGACAAATTTAAAAGCGTTCCATTCCAAAGGATTATGAGAAGCAGAAAGCATAATTCCCGCATCAAAGTCACATTCTCGTACGCCGTACAAAATTGTAGGAGTCGGTACCATGCCCGCATCTACTACATCAAGCCCCATCATATTGAGGATACTAGCTGACAAGCGTGCCATGACATCGCCTGTAGGACGACCATCACGCCCCATTAAAACTTTTTTCCCACCCTTTTCAAGAACATAGGCAGCAAAAGCCTGAGAAAATTTGATAATGGTATCCATGTCGAGACTTTCACCCCAAATACCACGAACACCTGAAACACTAACTTTTAAACTCATTTTTTTTCCTTAGGGACATTCGCCCGAGACATTCACCAAGGTATGTACCTCTTTATTAAAATATTATTTAAAATTATGAAAACCCAATATGTAGTAAAAACAATCCCCCTAGGAGTAGTCCTAAATATTCCACTAACAATAGAGTAATTAATTTATATATAAAAGAATTTTCTCCCTCTTCTATTTTTCTAAAAAACACTATTGATTTGATAAGGTATAAGTATAATGATATATATAGTATTTGCCCCTTATATATTTTTAATTATCTTCGCCTATAACAATATCATAAACAAAGTTTGTTTCTATGACTTCAACACCTATTTGGTATTCTCTCATAAATTGTGCTAACTTCACACCATTAATCAAAATTATTTTAATATCTTTTAATTCCTCTACGACTTTTTTAGCGGACGGAGTATAATCTGTTGTCGTAATAAAGATCCCTTTATTGAGTCCATTAACATTTTTTAAACCGTGAGCAAATTTTGTGATTTGATCATCGTTAATTTTACCATCAGTGTAACACTTACATTGTACACCAATTCGTTCAAAACCAAATTTATCTGTCGTTAGAAATCCGTCTATGCCTCTATCTCCAGATCCGCCTGTTCTTTCTTTGTTTCCATAACCCATTGTTTCGAGTAAATCCAAACAAATATCTTCAAATTGAGTGCCTTTATCAACGGTATGAGTCCCTAGATTTTTGAGTCTATCTAAAATATCAAACTCCACAGACTCATAATAATCTGCTGTCGCTAAAATAACATTACTATTATTTTCTTGTTCCATATCTTCTAACTGTTCATTGTTTTTATTTTTTCTACCTGAGTTTATATTACTTTTAATCAACCACTCTTTTAACATAGGATTCTCTTTTAATTGAGATAATCTAAATTGAGGAGTAGAGATTAAATATTCAGATCCAAGATCTGTAATTTGATAAACACCTCTTTTGACATATTCTATTAATTCTGCTTTGTTCAGATAAACAATAGCCCAGCTAGCTCTACCCAAAAATCTTGATGAAGAGTCTGAGGGGATTACTTCTTCTAGTTCCTCTTTAGTAAGATTAAAATATTCAACAGTATAATCAAGTATTTCTTTTCTCGAAATAGGAGTGTTTTTTTCTTTTAAATATTGTAGTATAGGTGAGAAAAATTCATCAAATTTAGGTATTGCCATCTTGATATCCTTAATAGAAAGTATCGCTCTTATTTATTATTTATTTTAATTACTAGAGGACTTTCGTCCATTCTCTTTATATAAATTATTTTTTCATAGTACAAACAAGCTTAAGATTGTCAATTAATTCTTGAATACGTAACTGAAGTCCATCAATATCTTTATTAATCAATAAAATATCAAACTCTTTAATCGAATTTAGAAAAAAAGCTCTCATTTCGATTATGGTATTCTCTTGATCTGTGTGAATATCCGTTTGTAAAAAATACGACACCTCTATATAGGTACTAATATAATAAACCATCTGATCTCTTGTTTTATCTCTTGAAATCATCCCACACTTAGAAATTAAACTTTGCAGTTTAACAAAAATATTCATAAATTCTTGATCTGTCATTTTATCTAAAAAATATAGTTGATCATCAATAAATTTATCAATAGTTTGATAATGATCTTTAAGCTCAGATTTTTCTCTTAGTTCATCTTCTCTAGCAAGATCTTCACGACGGATTTTTTTTATTTGCAAATTATTCCAAATACTAAAAATAATCGCCGTAATAGGTGCAACTGCCGTCCCAACAATCCCAGCATAATCCCATATATCTTTATTGATAGCAAA